>NZ_JANSHV010000170.1:0-5813 GCF_047461775.1 Synechococcus sp. R6-5 | reverse complement strand
CAGTGTTCAGCGTAAATGTATCAGCACGAACTGCTGGAATCGATTGTGGAGCGCCTAAACAGTGGCGAGATCCGCGCCGTCGATTAAACCCTGTCTTCAGGTTGAGATTGCCCTCAAGACTTTGGAGAACTAGACTCCAGTCTGTCCTCGAACGCCGGGTATTCTGCTTGTATCCTTGGGCTCATCCCGTCGGGTGGATCGCCTAGAATAATCCACAACCCACCTCTTTCTGCTGCCATGAGTTCTCACTCTTCAGATTGGTTCACGCGGGCTCGCCACATTTTTTACGGCACAGCCACTGCTCTGGTGGAAATCCTGCAAGACCCGGAAAAGCGCACCGAAAACCTCAACCGCCTTTCGATGGACTTGGGACAACTGGCGGCGGAGCTGGAGCAAAAGGGAGAGTTGATCGAGCAGGAGGCAGTTCGTTACGTTGAGAGTCTCAGGGATCCAGCCGCCAACGCCCCCTCGGCAAGTCCTGACTCTGAAGCGCCTGTCGAGAATGCTCCCCCGACACCAGCTTCCTCCCCCAACAAGCCGGCTATCTCCAGAGAAGAGATGGCTGAGTTGATGGAGCTGATCCATCAGATTGAGTCCTTGCGCCTGGATTTGGAGCGGTTGCGCACCTCGTCCTGAGTCCTGTGCGGTTCGATATCCTTACCCTTTTCCCCGAATTTTTTGAAACGCCGCTGCGCATTGGGCTGGTGGGCAAAGCCCTACAGCAGGGGATCGCCGAAGTCCACTGCACCAATCCACGCGACTTCGCCACCGACAAGCACCGCCGTGTCGATGATGAGCCCTACGGGGGTGGGGTGGGCATGGTGCTCAAGCCAGAGCCTTTCTTCGCTGCTGTCGCCTCCCTGCCCCGGTTGGATCCCTGTGAGATCATTCTGCTGACGCCCCAGGGGCAACCGCTGAACCAGGCGCTGCTGCAGGAGCTGGCCCAGAAGGCGCAACTGATCCTGCTGTGTGGCCAGTACGAAGGCTTTGACGAACGCATCCGCCAATACCTGGCCACCCGCGAGGTGTCGCTGGGGGATTTTGTCCTGACCGGGGGGGAAATTCCGGCGCTGGCCCTGATCAACGGCGTGGTGCGGCTCTTGCCGGGCACTGTGGGCAAGGTAGACTCGTTAAAGAGCGAAAGCTTCCAGGCGGGGCTGTTGGACTATCCTCAATACACCCGCCCGGCAGAGTTTCAGGGGCACAAGGTGCCGCCGGTACTCCTCTCAGGCGACCATCAAGCCATTGCCCGTTGGCGTCTGCAGCAGCAGCTGGTTCGAACCTGGCAAAGGCGGCCAGACCTGTTGGCCAAGCGCCCCTTGACCGCCGAAGAGCAGCAGTTGTTGGTAGAGGGGCTGGCGGAGCAGCACCCTCGTGTAAACGAAGCGGAGAAATAAAATGCTCGGCAAGCTTCTCAACCGTCTCCTGAATCCATCGCTTGTCTCCTGGCGTGGGATCCCCTCGCCCCCAGCACTGCTCCTGGTGGGGATGGCCTTGAGCTCGGTTCTGAGCGGCTCTGGGGTGGCCCTGGCCCAAAGCGGAAGTGTCAACGATGCCATTCGCCGCGACAGCAATCCCCCTCTGTTGGATGGCACCAGCATCAACGTCAACGATCTCTTCCGGGCTGCCGACTTCCTCTCCCGCCAGAATGCTGCTTCCCGCTGGGACGGCAAGGCCAGCGTTGATGCTGCTGTGGAGCAATTTAACCAATCCCGCCGCCGCTCCCTCCCGCTTTCTCCCGCTTCCTTGGCACCTGAGCCCACCCCCACTCCCTAAGGTTGGATCCCATTCCCGGTAAATCTGTTAGGATCGCAAAGCCGATCCCGTGCCTGCTGAAATGCGGTACACCGTTTTCGGGATCCATTAGGAGAACACCGCCGTGGTTAAGAGCACCCCCTCCAGCAAAGCCGATACGGAACAGCGTTTGGATCCCGCCAGCCGGGGCCACTCCAAAGACAGTTCCACCGCACCCAAAGGGATCCTGGGTTTTATTCAAGAGACCCGCACAGAATTAAGCAAGATTGTTTGGCCGAGCCGCCGGCAATTGATCGGCGAGTCGGTAGGGGTCTTACTGATTGTGTTGGCTTTTGCTTCCTTCATCTACCTGGTCGATCAAGTGTTTGCTTGGGTAGCCACTCAGCTGTTCTTGTGATGTTCTGTCCTGAGGGGCAAGAGAGTCATGTTCAAGGATGGCTACAGGGAGGATGTGAGGTGATGAGGCCAGAGCAGCAGCGAAAACGTCGTGGGGGCCGTGTGGAGCACTTTGAGCCTGCAGACGCGATCCCGGAACCGGACGAGGGGGAAGGTCAAGAGCGTCGTAACCTGCGCTGGTACGCCGTGCAGGTGGCTTCCGGCTGCGAAAACAAAGTGAAGAGCACCCTGATGCAACGGGCGGCTGCTTTGGATGTGGCGGATCAAATTGTCGAGGTGGTGATCCCGAAGCGAACGGGCTTCAAGCTGGATCGAACCGGCAAGCGCCAGGAGCAAGAGGAGAAGATTTTTCCCGGCTATGTCCTGGTACGCATGGACATGAACGACGACACTTGGATGGTGGTGAAAACAACCCCCAATGTGATCAACTTTGTCGGCACGGAAGAAAAACGGGCCTACGGTCGCGGTCGGGGGCATGTTACGCCGCGTCCCCTCAGCCAAAGTGAGGTGCAGCGCATCTTCAGCAGCGTCGAGGTGGAGGAAGTGCCCCTCAAGATCGACATGGCACCTGGGGATCGCATCGAGGTGCTGTCCGGCCCCTTCCAGGGTTTCTACGGCGAGGTGGTGGAAGTCAGCCCAGAACGGGGCAAGCTCAAGGCGTTGATCTCGATTTTCGGGCGCGACACCCCGGTAGAATTAGAGTTTGGTCAAGTGCGAAAAGAGGTGTAACTGCGTTTCATGGCTAAGAAGTTGGTGGCCGTGGTCAAGTTGGCCATTCAGGCGGGCAAGGCCACCCCCGCTCCCCCCATTGGCCCAGCCTTGGGTCAACACGGGGTCAACATCATGGCCTTTTGTAAGGAGTACAACGCCAAGACGGCGGATCAGGCCGGGATGGTGGTGCCTGTTGAAATCTCCATCTTCGAGGATCGCAGCTTTACCTTCGTCCTCAAGACGCCGCCGGCTTCGGTGTTGATCAAGAAGGCTCTGGGCATTGAGTCTGGCTCCAGCGAGCCCCACAAAACCAAGGTGGGATCCCTGACCCGAGCTCAACTGCGCCAGATCGCCGAGCAGAAGCTGCCGGATTTGAATGCCCACGATGTGGAGGCGGCCATGAAAATTATTGCCGGAACTGCTCGCAGCATGGGGGTGACGGTAGTGGATTGATGGAGGGATCCCTTGCCCTATCTGAGGTGTTCACGGTCTTGAAAAAGTTGTTCTAGCAAACCACTGTGGGGGAGAGAAGTTCTCGCCAGTACCCCGAGGAGAAACGATGGCTCGAAAACTTTCCAAACGTATGCAGGCTTTGCGGGAGAAGGTGAAGCCCATTGCCTATGCTCCCGAAGCCGCTTTGGCCCTGATGAAGGAGACGGCCACCGCCAAATTTGAGGAGGCGGCAGAGGTTCACATCCGCCTGGGGATCGATCCCAAGTACGCCGACCAACAACTGCGCACCACCGTGGTCTTGCCCAGGGGCACCGGCCAAGAAATCCGAGTGGCGGTGATTGCCCGCGGCGAGAAAGTGGTGGAGGCCCAAAATGCAGGGGCGGATCGGGTTGGATATGAAGACCTGATCGAGGAAATCAGCAAGGGCATGATGGATTTTGACCTTCTGATCGCCACCCCCGATGTGATGCCCCAGGTGGCTAAGCTGGGGCGGCTGTTGGGGCCGCGCGGCCTCATGCCCTCTCCCAAGGGGGGAACGGTGACCATGGATCTGGCCCAGGCGATCAAAGAGTTTAAAGCCGGCAAGCTGGAGTATCGGGCAGATCGCACCGGCATTGTGCATTTGATCTTCGGCAAGTGCAAGTTCCCCGTCGAAGCTCTGCTGGAGAACCTAAAGGCAGTGCAGGAGTCCATCGATCGCAACCGTCCCTCTGGAGCCAAGGGCAAGTATTGGCGAACCCTACATGTTTCTGCTACAATGGGCCCCTCGATTGAGGTTGATATCAATGCCCTGCGGGAGCTGAAGTTGGCGACCTGAGCCTGGCTTCGGCGCTGCGATGGGTTGAAAAGGGTTTGAGTGAGTGTAATTTGGAGGAGGATCCCGGCAGAACATCTTTCCCCAGTCGAATAGCAAGCCGAAGACAGCAGGTGCCCGCGGGCTTAATGTCCTGCCGAGGTTTGAGCGAAGTTCAAAGGGATCCCTTCTTGGATCGCTTTTGATGGTGCGCTTATCTCCATGCGTCTCGGCCACGGCTGGGACGCATTCTGTTTGGCAGAACCCAGATTCACCACCCGTTAACCCTGGGTGACCATTGACAACAAAGGAGGTGAGCGCATGGGCAAGCAACCTTTAGCGAAGAAAGCGGAGATCGTCGATAAAGTCCGATCCCTGCTGCAGGCCAGCCAAATGGTGCTGGTGATCGACTACAAGGGGCTGACCGTTGCGGAGATGGACCAACTGCGGGCAGAGCTGCGCAAGTCGGATTCGGTTTGCATGGTTGTTAAGAATACCCTGATGCGGCGAGCCATCGCCGACCAAAAAGCTTGGGCAGGGATCATTCCCTTTTTGGCGGGGCCGACGGCCTTTATCTTGATTCGGGGCGATATTTCAGCCGCCCTGAAGGCGTATCAAGATTTCGCCAAGCAAACCAAGAAAACCGAGTTCCGCGGTGCTGGCATTGAAGGGCTATCCCTGACCTTGGAGCAGGCCAAGGCCATCGCCGAGCTACCGCCCAAGGAAGTGCTCATGGCCCAAGTGGCGGGCAGCCTCAAGTCGGTGGCCACCGGCCTGGCGGTCGGGCTCAATGCTGTGCCCACGCAAGTGGCGCGCGGTATCCACGAGATCCCAGCCTCTCTGGGGCGGGCCATCCGGGCCATTGCCGACAAGGAGGCCGCATAAAGGGCTTCAGTTCATCAGCCCAAACCTGTGTATCGATTCTGTTACCCCCAAGGAGAAACCATCATGTCTTCAGAGCGCGTTGCAAAGATTTTGGAAGAGTTGAAAGCCTTGAGCTTGCTGGAAGCTTCCGAGCTGGTGAAAGCCATCGAGGAAACCTTTGGCGTCAGTGCAGCAGCCCCAGCCGGCGGCATGGTCATGGCAGCTCCTGTGGCAGCGGCGGCGGCAGCTCCGGCGGCAGCCCCTGAGCCGGTGGAAGAGCAAACTGCCTTTGATGTCATCCTCGAGGCTGTGCCAGCCGACAAGAAGATCGCCATCCTCAAGGTGGTGCGCGAGTTGACCGGCTTGGGCCTGAAGGATGCCAAAGATCTCGTCGAGGCGGCTCCCAAGCCTGTCAAAGAAGGAGTTCCCAAGGAGGAAGCCAACGACATCAAGAAAAAGCTGGAAGAAGCCGGCGCCACCGTCAAGATCAAGTAGTTCCAGTTACGAGGAGAGCGCCTCTCCCTGCTCTGACGAGGAATCTAATCAAGACTCTCAAACCCAAGGGGGGCTGCTCCGGCCCCTCTTTTGCGTCTGCCCGACCATTGGCGTGGGTTCGGGATCCCTGTCCCCTGCTCCGCCGCACTTCCACCTCTCCGTGGGCTTTCAAAAGGGCAGCCAGCTTGCGACGCATGACAATGCCGGGTTTATCCGTGAACATGTGCTGCTCCGCCTTGATATCGAGGGGAACATCGTAGTCGGTGCTTTCCAGAACCCATTGATCCTCAAGGGTTACCTGTCGATCGAAGGCGATGATACTGATACATTTACGCTGAACACTGCT
>NZ_JANSHV010000169.1:0-7395 GCF_047461775.1 Synechococcus sp. R6-5 | reverse complement strand
AGTGGGCAAGCTGTGCCGTGTCTCCAGTCTTTGCGTTGTACCGAAAGGAGATGGAGGATGTCAACTGGACAGGGGTGTGGATCCCGGATGGGTTGCAGTTGGTATCCATTGCTCCTGAGGCCAAGGCGGTGATGCAACACTGTTATGGCGGCTACACCACCAACCTGACTCTGGAGGAGTTCACCCGCCCCGAAAACTACCTGGTTCATACCCTGGAAGGACAACCGCTCCCGGTAGGGCCGGTGCGCACTTTGATCCCTCACCCATATACCTGGAGTTTCCCCCCTGAGATCAACTGAGCTTTTGGGGGAGCAACGGCTACTACATGGGCGGTGAACCCTGGGCGGAAGAACGCTACAGCAATCTATAGAGGCTCTGAGATTTTGCGCTCCTTTAGCAGGGATCCCTCGAAGTTCTTTGCCGCTATCTGCCGTTTTGGCCGCAAACTGAAGAGAGCACCTTGGTTGCCGTTGCTGCGAACGCCTGAGGTGCCTGTGTCTTTAGATCTCAAAGAAAGCTTAAATAGCAAAGCTCAAAAGATCCATTGGACTCCATTCCGCTTACGCAAACACTAGAAATCATGGGATCCCGTTCACCGCGTCCAGCCCGGCCCATCCGTTCCGGCCGCTATCCGGCCAAAGAGCTGTGCAGCCAGTGCGGCCTCTGCGATACCCGCTACGTGGCCCACGTCAAAGAAGCCTGTGCCTTCTTGGACCAGCAACTGACCCAGTTGGAAGAACAGACCCACGGGCGATCCCGGGAATCGCTGCGCTCAGGATCCCTTGCCGTCACTGATACCGATTACTTCGGTGTCTACGAGGCGATGTACACAGCCCGCAAACGGGATCCGATCCCGGGGGCCCAGTGGACGGGCATTGTCAGCAGCATTGGCATGAAGGCCCTCACCACTGGCTTGGTGGAAGGGGTGGTGTGCGTGCAGGCGGATGAGCGGGATCGCTTTCAGCCACGGCCCATCCTGGCCCGTACCCCCGAAGCGGTCTGGGCGGCGCGAGTTAACAAGCCAACTCTTTCTCCCAACTTGTCTGTGTTGGAGCAGGTGGAGCAAAGCGGCCTCAAGCGCCTATTGGTGATCGGGGTGGGCTGCCAAATTCAGGCTTTGCGGGCGGTGGAAAAAAAACTGGGCCTAGAGAAGCTGTACGTGTTGGGCACGCCCTGTGTGGACAATGTCAGCCGTGCCGGGCTGCAAAAGTTTCTAGAAACCACCAGCCGCTCCCCACAGACGGTGGTGCACTACGAGTTTATGCAAGACTTCCACATCCACTTCAAACACGAAGATGGCTCGGTGGAAAAGGTGCCCTTCTTCGGCCTCAAGACCAAAGAACTCAAGGACGTGTTTGCCCCCTCCTGCCTCAGTTGTTTTGACTATGTGAATGCTCTGGCAGATCTGGTGGTGGGCTACATGGGATCCCCCTTGGGCTGGCAGTGGCTGCTGGTGCGCAATCAGCGGGGGCAAGAGCTGTTGGACTTAGTCTGGGAGGAGCTGGAAACCCAACCGGTGATCTCGCAGGGATCCCGGCGGGCGGCAGTGCAGCAGGGGATCCCTGCCTACGACCAAGCCCTGAGTTTGCCAATGTGGCTGGCTCGCCTCTTGGGGGCGGCAATCCAGCGCTTTGGGCCGCGCGGCCTGGAATATGCCCGCTTCTCCATCGATTCCCACTTCACCCGCAACTACCTCTACGTGCGCCGCCACTATCCGCACAAGCTAGAGCAGCACGTGCCCCCCTTCGCCCGGCGCATCGTGGAGCAGTATCAACTTCCCAAGGACTGAGAATTACGGTCATTTCGATTCAAGCCAGGACACTGCAACCACCCTAAAACTTTGAAGGAACGGGTCTATAGGGCTTTTCTCAGTGGCGCAGGCGTCTCACCCTAACCTGAAACGACCATATGCGGTCACTTCAAGTAGCCAATCAAAGGGTTTGTCGCGTTGATCCCTAGCTCCCCCTGGGAGAGAGGCCGGGGGTGATGGAGGATCGAGAATGGCTATTGATCTAAATCCTTCAGATCCTTGCCAGAAGGGATCCTCGCGGCTCCTTCATCCTATGGCTCAGCAGTAGCGGATCCCAGCTTCCGCCCAGCGATCGATAGCCTGACCTATGCGCTCGCAATCGGCAATTAGGCTAATCCGCACGTAGCCCTCTCCTCCCTCTCCAAAAGCGCTGCCGGGGGTTACGACCACGCCTGTAGATTCCAGCACCCGCAGGGCAAACTCCGTCGATCCCTCAGGGGTGCCGTCGGCAGCGCGGGGGGTAGGGATCCAGAGATACATCGTCGCCCGTGGCGGCTCGATCCGCCAGCCCAACTCCGCTAGGCGGCCGATCAGATAGTCGCGCCGGCGGCGGTAGCGCTCTTGTACCTGCTCCAGGTAGCTATCCGGCAGGCGCAGGGCAGTTTCGGCGGCCTTTTGGATGGCGGCAAAAATGCCGTAGTCGAGATTGGTTTTCAGGGTGCGCAAGCTCTGGATGATCTGGCGATTGCCCACCACAAATCCCACCCGCCAGCCGGCCATGTTGTAGGTTTTGGAAAGGGTATGGAACTCCACCGCCAAGTCCTTGGCGCCTGGGATCTGCAGCAGGCTGGTGGGCCGGTAGCCGTCAAAAGCCAGCTCGGCATAGCACAGGTCGTGCACCAGGATGAGATCGTAGCGGCGGGCAAACTCCACCACCTCCTCAAAAAAAGAGCGGGGCGCCACCGCAGCCGTTGGGTTGTTGGGGTAGTTGAAATACAGCACCCGCGCCTGCTGAGCCACTTCCGGCGGTATTTCTTGCAGATCGATCAACCACCCCTTCTGCGGGCGCAGCATCATCGGGTAGATCTGCCCGCCGGCAATCATGGGGCCGCGAAAATGGGCTGGATAGGCAGGGCTGGGCACCAACACCAGATCTCCGGGATCCACATAGGCCAGAGCCAGGTGGGTCAGCCCCTCTTTGGATCCCAGCAAAGGCAGCGCCTCTCCATTGGGATCCAGCTCCACCCCGTAGCGGCGCCAGTACCAATCCGTGATCGCCTGGCGGAAGCTGGCCGTGCCCTCAAAGGGCGGGTAGCCGTGGTGGGCGGGATCCGCAATGGCCGCCTGCGCCGCCTCCACCACCGGCTGTGGGGTGGGACCATCGGGGTTGCCCATGCCCAGATCGATCAAATCCAACCCCTGCTGGCGGGCGCGGGCCTTCAGCTCATCCAAGCGGGCGAAGACATAGGCGGGCAGCTTGTTCAGCCGCTGGGCGGGAACGAGAGCGCGGTTCATGGCAAGAATGGGGAAGGGGCACAGCCGGTGCCTGATGGGAGGATAGGTACCTAACTTACCGCCAGACCTGCACCCAAAGCAATGATCGAGATTGGCGGCTTTGGGCATCCGGGATCCCGAACAGCTAGGATAGATATCCCAAGTTATCGACGAGCCAACAGTGCCCCTACCTCTTGTGGCCATTGTGGGCCGCCCCAACGTGGGCAAATCCACCCTCGTCAACCGCATGGCGGGGGTGCGTTCGGCCATTGTGCACGATGAGCCCGGCGTGACCCGGGATCGCCTGTACCAGGAGGTGGAGTGGAACGGGCGCCGCTTGCGGGTGGTGGACACCGGCGGCCTGGTTTTTGGCGACGACAGCGAATTTCTGCCCCACATTCGCCAGCAAGCGATGGCAGCCATGGCCGAGGCGCAGGCCGTGATCTTCGTGGTGGATGGCCGAGAGGGACTGACACCCGCCGATGTAGAAGTGGCCGATTGGCTGCGCAAACAACCCCTGCCGGTGGTGGTGGCCGTAAACAAGTGCGAGTCGGGGCAGATGGGCCTGGCTCAGGCAGCAGCCTTTTGGGAGCTGGGGCTGGGGGATCCGATCCCCTGTTCCGGCATCCATGGCAATGGGGTAGCCGAGCTGTTGGAGGCGGTGCTGGCTCACTTGCCCGAAGTGACCGAAGAAACGGTGGGTGAGCCGGATCCCATTGCCGTCTCGATTGTGGGACGGCCCAACGTCGGCAAATCCAGCCTGCTCAACCGCCTGGTAGGATCCGAGCGGGCCATCGTCAGCCCCATTTCCGGCACCACCCGCGATGCCATCGACACCGTGGTCACCTGGGAAGGGCAGCCCTATCGCCTCATCGATACCGCCGGCATCCGCAAAAAAAACCGCGTGCAGTACGGCATTGAGTTCTTCAGCATCAACCGGGCCTTCAAGGCCATCCAGCGCTCGGATGCAGTGCTGCTGGTGATCGATGCTTTGGAGGGGGTTACCGAACAGGATCAGAGGCTGGCCGGGCGCATCGAAGAAGAGGGCCGCGCCTGCGTTGTCGTCGTCAACAAGTGGGATGCAGTAGAAAACAAAGATACCCACACCATCAACGAGTTCACCCGCGAGATTCGCGACAGGCTTTACTTTATTGGATGGGCGCCGCTCCTGTTTGTCAGCGCCCTCACCGGGCAACGCACCCACAAAATCTTTGAGCAGGTGAATACCGTGGTGGCCGCCCACCGCAAACGGGTTCCCACCGCTGTGGTCAACGAAGTGCTCCAGGATGCTCTTGCCTGGCAATCGCCCCCCACCAACCGCCAGGGCAAGCAGGGCAGAATTTACTACGGCACCCAGGTGGCGGATCGGCCCCCCACCTTTGTTCTGTTTGTCAACGATCCCGATTTGTTTAAGGATAACTACCGCCGCTTCCTGGAAAAGCACTTCCGGCAAAACCTGGACTTTACCGGTACCCCCATTCGCTTTCTCTGGCGCGGCAAATCCGAGCGCTTGGTTGGGCGGGCGGTGCGAAAATTGGAGAGATCCCTGACCTCTCGTTAGGCCCTCTGGTCTACTGAAAGCCTATGGCTGTGGATCCCAACGTCAAAACCCTGGTTGACAACCGTCGCGCCCGCTTCGAGTACGACATCCTGGAGACCTATGAGGCCGGGATCCAACTGACCGGCACAGAGGTGAAATCGATACGAGCGGGCAAAGCCAACCTGCAAGACGCTTTTGCCCTCTTTCGGGATGGGGAAGCATGGCTGCACAATCTGCACATCTCCCCCCATGACACCGCCAGCAAAGTGTTTAACCACGACCCTACCCGCCGCCGCAAGTTGCTGCTGCACCGCCGCGAGATCGACCGCCTACGGGGCTTGGTGGAACAAAAGGGCTTGACTGTGGTTCCCCTCAAGCTGGTGCTCAACCGCGGCTGGATCAAAGCCCATCTGGGCGTAGCCCGTGGCAAAAAGCTCCACGACAAGCGACAGGCAATCAAAGAGCGGCAAACCCAGCGGGAGATTCAGCGGGAACTGAAGGAACGATAAATTTCTCCCTGAGCCCCTGCTGGCTTCCACGTCGTTTGCCAAGCGCCTTTTTGTATTCTCAGATACAGCGATCTGCAGCGGGATCCCGATGATGGATGTAGTCTTCCGGCTTTGGATCCCTGTTCTGTTGGAGCTGCCTGTGAACTGGAATCTTACCCGCGCTTTTTCTCCCTCGAGAGGCTGGGCTATTGGCCTGGCAGTCGCCGCTCTACTGGGATCCACCCCCACAACAGCGCAAGAGACCTTCAAAGTGGGCATGGTGCTGGTGGGGCCGATGCAGGATGGCGGCTGGAGCCAGGCCCATGTGGAGGGCAGCGAATACGTCAAGGCCAAGTTGCCCGGCCTCCAGTTTGATTACCTGGATAAGGTGAACCCGGCGGATCGGCCCAATGTGCGCGCCTCCCAGGTGGCGGATGACATGATCGCCCGAGGTGCGAAGGTTATCATCTTTACTTCCGATGACCACAAAGACGACGCGATTGAAACGGCCCGCAAGCATCCTGAGATCGCAGTTATCCATGCTTCTGGGGACATGGCCTGGAAGGAAGGGAAAAATTACATCGATCTGCCCAACTTGGCCAACATCATGCCCCAGATGGAAGCGATGCGCATGGTGGCTGGCTGTGCTGCAGCCCTGGGATCCGAAACCGGCAAAATTGGCCTGTTGGGGCCTCTGATCAACGACGAAACCCGCCGTTACGCTGCTGCCGCCTACTTGGGAGCCAAATACTGCTGGGATACTTACCGGGATCGTCCCGAGCAGTTGCAATTCCGAGTGACCTGGATTGGCTTTTGGTTTAACATTCCAGGGGTCACTTTGGATCCGAGCAAGGTTGCCGATGACTTTTACAACAGCGGCTTTGATGTGGTGATGTCAGGGTTGGATACGCCGGAGGCGGCGGTACAAGGCAAGCGGGCTGCTGAGGCCGGAAAGCGAGTGCGCTACACCCACTACGGCCTGGCCAGCGGTTGTAACTTTGCGCCCGAAATTTGCCTGGGGGTTTCCTACTACAACTGGGGGCCAGGATACAAGCAATTGATCGAGGCGGCTCGTGCGGGCACCTTCGAGAGCCAATTCCTACGTCCGCCCATCGACTGGTCAGACATCAACAACCCGGACACGTCTTCGGCAGGGTTCATCATGGGAGAAGCCCTGGAGCCAGAAGATAGGGCTAAGTTGGAGGAGTTCATCGCTGGCTTGGGGAATGGCAGCATTCAGCTCTTCAAGGGGCCGCTCAACTTTCAAGATGGCACGCCCTTCTTGGCTGAGGGAGATGTGGCCAGCGAGGTCGAGATTTGGTATCTGGGCCAGTTGCTAGAGGGCATGGAGGGAGCCAGCAACTAGCGGAAGGCGTTCTAGGCTCCGGGGAGGGGGAAGAAGCGGTCGGTGGCTTTCACCCGCTGACACCAGGCTCGGATCTGAGGAAAGGGCTTGAGGTCAAACCCGCCCTGCTCCGCCACATGGGTGTAAGTGAAAAGGGCGAGATCGGCGATGGTGTAGCGGTTGCCCACAAAAAATGCTTTCCCCTGCAGGTGGCCTTCCATGATCTCCAAGGCCTCTGTTCCAGATTTCAAGTTCTGGGCGATCACGTCAGCATGGGCCTCTGCTTGGCCGGCCCGCACCCAGAAGCGAGTGGTGGCGATGTAGCGGGCAATGCGGGTTTGTTCAAAAAGCAACCACTTCAAAATCTCGGCCCGTTCCAACTTGTTTTGGCCGTAGAGGGGGGTGTCTTCTGCCAGGTAGACCAAGATCGCGGCGGACTCCGCCAAGACCGTTCCATCTTCCAGTTCCAAAGCCGGGATCTGGCCCAGGGGGTTTTTGGCCAGGTACTCGGGGCGGCGGTTTTCTCCGGCCCTGGAGTTGACTTCAACCGTCTCATAGGGAATCCCCAATTGCTTGAGGAGCAATTCCACTTTGTAGCAATTTCCGGAGGTTGGGATCCCGTACAGTCGCAACATTGTGGTTAACCTCAGCCCAAAGCACCTTACAAAGAACTTCGTCCTAACAACGCCAACGGCAACCCAATCAACAAAAACCCTCTGTCCCTAACACTTTTTTAGCAGCTTTGTCCTTCCAACTGATACATTTACGCTGAACACTG
>NZ_JANSHV010000168.1:0-13165 GCF_047461775.1 Synechococcus sp. R6-5 | reverse complement strand
GGGGCTCCTGCGATTTCTAGCTGATCCCCGGGTGCTATGCCATCCAGCCAAGGGCGGGGATCCCAAGAAGTCCAGCATGCTTTCGTCCCATGTTGACCGGCCCAACCCCACCTCGGCGGCACCTGAACCCGCAACTGCAGCAGCAGGCAGGGCAGTAGAGACGGGAGACAAAGGCATTCCGAAGCTATGATGAACAGGGATGGCTCTGAGTTTCTACCTACATCTTTGACTGGGTCTGTTTTCAGGCTGTGCTGACTGCTTCTTCTGCCGGTTCTGCGGTTGA
This sequence comes from Synechococcus sp. R6-5, assembly GCF_047461775.1. Classification (NCBI taxonomy): domain Bacteria; kingdom Bacillati; phylum Cyanobacteriota; class Cyanophyceae; order Synechococcales; family Synechococcaceae; genus Synechococcus; species Synechococcus sp. R6-5. Next base: position 12,882 of record NZ_JANSHV010000168.1, on the reverse strand, counting down.
TGCCATTGCTCCTTTTGCTCCCCAAGTCTGGAGCTGGCGCGGACATGCCATTCGCTATGTGGTGCAGGGATCCGGACCCTCGCTGGTCTTGGTGCATGGATTTGGGGCTTCCATCGGCCATTGGCGGCACAACATCCCCGTGCTGGCTGCGGCAGGATACCGGGTCTATGCCCTGGATTTGCTGGGGTTTGGCGGCTCGGCCAAGCCTGCTCTCCCCTACACCTTGGATCTGTGGGCGGAGTTGCTGGTGGATTTTTGGCAGCAGCACATTCAGCAGCCTGCTGTGTTTATCGGCAATTCCATTGGTGCCTTGCTCAGCTTGATCATGGCCGCCCGGCATCCCCAGTTAACGGCAGGGGCGGTGCTGCTCAACTGCGCCGGGGGGTTGAACCATCGCTCCCATGAGCTCAGCCCGATTTTCCGCCTTTTCATGAGTGTTTTCACCGCTCTGGCGGCTTCTCCGGTGACGGGGCCGTTTTTGTTCGATCGGGTGCGGCAGCGGCAGCGTATTCGCGCAACTCTCAAGCAGGTGTACCGCAACCCCGCCGCCATTACGGATGAGCTGGTGGAGATTCTCTATGCCCCTTCCTGTGATGTGGGCGCTCAGCAGGTGTTTGCCTCGATTCTCACCGCTCCCCCCGGCCCAACTCCTGAAGCCCTATTGCCTCAGGTGCGCTGCCCGCTGTTGGTGCTCTGGGGAGAGGGGGATCCCTGGACGCCCATTCAACGGGGTCGCGGCTTTCAAAACCACGTGAAAGGGATCGACTACCAGTTCTTGCCCATTCCCAATACAGGCCATTGCCCCCACGACGAGCGCCCAGAGGTGGTCAACCCTCTGATTTTGGGCTGGCTGCCCAGGGCCTTTGCGGCGGTCTAAGCTTTTTTGGAGGTTCCTTTGCCGGAGAGGCCCAACCAACCTCGGATTTTGGCCATCCAGACTTGAAGGGGCGAGGGCTGGGGACGGATCGCCACCTGGATCGGCTCGTCTTGGAAGTCCTTGTCCTTGAGGCGAAACCCAAACTCCAGGTCATCTTTCACCTTGCCGAGACGGGGAAACAGCCTGACGGCTGCTTTTTTGAGTTCTTCCTCGTTTTGGAAAATGGCCTGGTGAATGGCGCTGGAACGCCCCACTGCCAGGGATCCCACCGGCAGCCAAGGATTGGGCTGGCCAGGCGCGGGCTGGCGACGGCGGGCAAAGATGTTGAACTCCGGCATCCCCTTGGCTTTCAGCTCGTCGTACCGTTTGGCGGCTTCCTTACGCTTGGCAGTGTTGGAGCTGGCCGGTTTTTTCTCAGGCTTGGATTTGCGAAAACCCTTAGACGGATTCATACTTGGGCTGACGAGAGGGGGGATTTTTGCAGCTTAGCGCAGATCGGATCCCCTTCTCTGCTGGGGATCCCTTGTCCTCATTGTCCGTAGCCGGCGTGCTATACTTGTTGAGCTTCGGCGGGTGGTTAGAGGGGCCCGTCAGTCGGGATGTAGCGCAGCTTGGTAGCGCACTTCGTTCGGGACGAAGGGGTCGCAGGTTCGAATCCTGTCATCCCGATGGCTTTAAAGTTCACTGAGCTCTCAACTTAATCTTGGGGGTTTAATTTTGGGGGTGTAGGTGACGCAGCCAGGCATTGACGTTGACCCGAATTCGCTGCCCAACCTGTAAGAGGCGGTGCAGGTTTTCGGCAGAAATGTCTCGGCAGTCTTCTTGGGGCCAAGCTGGGCAACGCGGGCCAATTTGACGCTCCAGCGCTGTCAGATAGAGCTCTTGCAGGCGATCCAAGTTGATGGGCAGGCGCAGGTCTGCAGCCAATTGCAGCCATTCTTCCAGGTTGTAGAGCTGTTCGCCGAAGGTCTCCGGCTCAAAAGCGTGGGCAAGGTGCCACATCCCCCGCTGTAGGAGCCGATCCAGAACCCGGGCTGCCTCTTCCCGCCGCAACTGACACCCCAACTGCTCGGCCTCGCGCACAATTGCCCGCAATTCCAGCAGGTGATCCCGCTTGCCCTCTTCCATTTCCATTGCCCGCAAACTGCTCAACAGGCGTTGGTTGAGGGTGATCTGAGCGGCAGCCAACAACTCTTCCGGGATCGGCAGGCCGTCGGCCCGAAAGGCCATCAAGACCCCGTAATTGTCCAGGTAGGTTTGGCGGTAGAGCTGGGCCAGGCGGTCTAGGGTATCTTGAGTGAGCCAGCGCATCATCTGCTGCCGATCTTCGTCGTCGAGGGCGTTCAAGTCGAAGGTTTCCGGCCCAAATAGGTCTTGCAGGGTCAGGATCATCTGTATCCGGCTGTGGGATCCGGCCAGCAGCCGCGCTTTTATCTGCTCGTAGATGCGCCGCCCAGCAAACGGCTTGACGCCACATTGAAAGTCCCAGCCGCCGAGGTGGAGCACGGCGTAGATTAGATCGTGCTCTTCGCGGGTGGTGGGAAAAGTGAGCTTCACCCGCCCGATAGCCAGTGTCGACCCGCCTATCGTCAGGCGCTCTTGATCCACTTGATCCAGCACATATCCTTGGGAACGGGGGATCCCGTTAAACAGGGAAAACATGGCGTGCTGAGCCACCAGCCGTTGCGGGCTGATCAAGCTGGGGCGCACCAAGGCGCAATAGACCCCCTTGCCGTCTCTGTAGAGGTCGAGGTTGCTGGGGGCCTTGCTCAGGCGCTGCAAAAACTCCTCTTCCAGGTTTACATCCGCCACTGCTGCCGCCAACTGGATAGCCCGTGCCGCGTAACGCAGGATCTGCACCCCTTCAGGACGGGATAGCTCCTCGAAAAACCAGCCACAACTGGTGAACATCAACTGGCTGTAGCGCTGCATCTCCAACAGGCGCAGCACTTGCACCCGATCTTCGGCGGTGAGGCGGTGGCTTTGGTGCTCCTGCAAAAAGGCATCACAGCGCTCCCGATCCAAAATCACCTCGATGTAACGATCCCGCGCCAGCCAGGGATCCCGCAGGTAGGCTCTGGCCTCCGTCTCGTAGATCTCGGCCAGCTGATCCCGCAGCCAGTTGAGGGCCTCCCGCAGCGGTTGCCGCCAGCGTTGGTGCCACCCTCCCACCGCTCCGCAGCCACAGTCTCGCGACCACCGTCCTACCCCGTGGGCGCAGCTCCAGGCGGTGACCGGTTTCAGTTGCACCTCCCAAGTGGGGGGATGTTGGCTGAGAAAATGGCTGTAATTGCCCACCTGCCAGCCCCGGCGGGGAAATTCCTCGCAAAAGGCATAGGCCAGTGTGCGTTCTACACCCCGCTTGTGGTGGCCAAAAGTCTCGCCATCGGTGGCACAGTTGACCAGATAGGCTTCCCCCTCTTTGTCCGGGCGCAGAGCGGAACGGATCCGCTCCGCCAGAGAGTGGGTGCTGTAGACGATATCCCCAAAGCCCAAGTCACGGGAAATGGGGCCATCGAAAAAGAAAATATCCAAGTACCCCTCCCGATCGGGGGTAAAGCAGCGGTAGGGCCGACGGGGATCGATCTGGCCTTGGCTGACATCGATCCACTCGGTTTGTCCCAAGGGGCGAATGCGCTGCGCTTGGCTGGGGGCCAAAATGACGAAGCGGATCCCACATTCGACCAAGGCCGTGACCGTTGCTGCATCAATGGCGGTTTCGGCCAGCCACATCCCCTGGGGATGGCGCCCAAAGCGGTGTTGAAAATCGGCAATTCCCCAGCGGATCTGGGTGTACTTGTCTCGCTCGTTGGCCAGGGGCAGGATGACGTGGTTGTAGACTTGGGCAATGGCATTGCCATGACCCTCCAGCCGCTCAGCGCTGAGGCGGTCGCCGGCCAAAATGCGTTGGTAAACTTCAATGTCATGCTCCTCTAACCAAGAGAGGAGAGTGGGGCCGAAGTTAAAACTCAGGAATTCATAGTTGTTGACAATACGCACCACCCTTCCCTGGTCATCCAGAACGCGGGCAAAGGCGTTGGGGCGGTAACATTCCGCCCAAATGCGCTCGTTCCAGTCGTGAAAGGGGCTGGCGCTCGGCTGTCGCTGAATGCGGTTGAGGCAGGGATCCTCTCGGGGCGGCTGATAGAAATGGCCGTGCAACACCACGTACGGCCGCGCAGAGGAAAGCTCAGCAGCACCTGCCGGAGAAGGAGCCGCTTGCATCGGCGGGTCGGAGACCAAATCGCTGTGCCCTGACTGTGCCGCTGGCCTATCGGAATTTTTGGAGCCACTCGGCATCATGAGATTACACTCCTTTTAGAGGCCTCCAACTGGGTTACAGGGGAAGGCAATGTTAACTTAAGTTCATATCCATACGTTACAGCGATCCCCGATCTGCAACGGTGAATGTAAAAGATTTAGTTGGAAATTTGACAGGGAACAAACATCGGTCAGTAATCTTTGCGTTTTCCTCACAACAGAAGGGATCCCGGGACTTAGCGGGTGGGGGCCGATCTGCCGGTGGCCATTTCCCACGCCGAACAACCCGTTTGAGGTCAGGCCCCCATTGGAATCCCGGTGGATCCCCAGCTCGAACTCACATTCCGGTCCAGTGCCACCAGGCCCAGCCCAGCCCCACCAGCAGCGCCGTTATCCCATAGAGGGATCCCACCACCTGCACCTCCGACCAGCCCCCCAGCTCCAGATGGTGGTGCAAGGGCGACATGCGCAACAGCCGTCTGCCTGTGCCGGTTTTGCGTTTGGTGTATTGGAAGTAGCCCACCTGCAGCATCACCGACAGCGCCTCTGCCACCAGCACTCCCCCCATCAGGGCCAAGGCCCAGAGCTGATCCCCCAGCAGCGCCAACCCGGCCAGAGCGCCCCCCAACCCCAGGGATCCGGTATCACCCATGAACAGCCGCGCCCGGTGGTGGTTGTGAACCAGAAACCCCAAGCAGGCACCGCTCAGGGTGAAAGCCAACACCGATAGCTCTGGATCCCTGTGAAGGAGCCCCAGCCCAATCAGCAGGATGGCCACCACCCCTGCCGCCAAGCCGTCCATACCATCGGTGAGGTTTACGGCATTATTGGTGCCCACCAACACAAACAGGGCCAAGGGCCAGAACAGCCAGCCCAGAGAGAGGGTGCCTATCCCCGGCAAGGTCAGACTGGTCGGGATCCCCTGCCAGGCCAGGTAGACACAAAACCCAAGGGCAACTCCCACCTGGAGCAACAGCTTGTGTTTGGGAGACAACCCCTTGTTGGATTGCTGTCGGATCACCAGCCAATCGTCCAGCCAGCCGACAAAGCTGTAGGCCAGCGTGAGCAGCGCGACGGCCAGCCAATGGGGATCCCAGCCGTTCGCGTAAGCGGGCCGTAGGCCTTTCCAGATCCCGGCCACCAGTAGCCCCACGGGCAAAAAGCTGATCCCGCCCATGGTGGGTGTGCCTGCTTTTTTCTGGTGGGATTGGGGCCCCTCCTGGCGGATCACTTGCCCCGCCTTCCAGCGCCGCAACCCGGGGATGAGCAGGGATCCCAGCAGGGCCGAACCCAACGCGCTCAACCCAAAAGGAACGACCACCTGGGGGCGGATCCCAATCACAAGGGTCGAGAGGGCCAAACCCAGCCCCAGCGAGAGCGCCATCCCGCCCCACTCTGTTTCTTCCAGCTCCAGATCAGGAAGTGTATCCGCATCCACCCTTTCTGAACCCCTCACACCCTCAACCTCTAGACTTCAGAAAACTCCGGCAGGCAGAGCCCAAGAAAACTCTATCCTGCCAGAGCTCAGAGGCGAAAGTTAGTTGAGTGGGGATCCCTTCAATAGGGCCACTTCCAGTTGCGCACCTCCGGCAGATCTTCCCCGTGTTTGCAGATGTACTGCTTGTGCTCCACCAGCTTGTCCCGGATAAGCTGCTGGACGTGATCCCGCCGGTACTTGAAGCGATCCACCCGCTCCAAGACGTCGTTGGCCAAGTTAAAGCGATCCACCTGGTTGAGAACGCACATGTCGAAGGGGGTGGTGGTGGTGCCTTCCTCCTTGTAGCCGCGCACGTGCAGGTTGTGGTGGTTGGGACGGCGGTAGGTGAGGCGGTGGATGAGCCAAGGATAGCCGTGGAAGGCAAACACGATGGGCTTGTCGGGGGTGAAGATACTGACAAACTCCTTGTCACTAATGCCGTGGGGGTGTTCGCTGGGCGGCTGCAGCTTCATTAGGTTCACCACGTTCACCACCCGGATCTTGATCTCCGGCAGGTGCTGCCGCAAAAAGTCCACCGCCGCCAGGGTTTCCATGGTGGGCACATCGCCACAGCAGGCCATGACCACATCCGGCTCTGAACCCTGATCGTTGCTGGCCCATTCCCAGATTCCCAAGCCCTGGGTGCAGTGCTTGATGGCCGCATCCATGTCCAGGTACTGCAGGGCCGGCTGTTTGCCCGCCACGATCACATTCACGTAGTGGCGGCTGCGCAGGCAGTGGTCGGCCACCGAGAGCAGAGTATTGGTATCCGGGGGCAGGTAGACGCGGATGATTTCGGCCTTTTTGTTGACCACGTGATCCAAAAAGCCGGGATCCTGATGGCTAAAGCCGTTGTGATCCTGCCGCCACACGTGGGAAGTCAGCAGGTAGTTGAGGGAAGGAATGGGCCGCCGCCAAGGAATGTGCCGGGTGGTTTTCAACCATTTGGCGTGTTGGTTGAACATGGAGTCCACCAGGTGGATGAAGGCTTCGTAACAGGAGAAGAACCCGTGTCGCCCGGTCAACAGGTAGCCTTCTAGCCAGCCCTGACAGACGTGCTCGCTGAGGATCTCCATCACCCGTCCATCGGGGGAGAGGTGCTCGTCGCAATCGTAGATGGGAGCTACCCAGGTGCGGTCACTGGCCTCAAACACAGCATCCAAGCGGTTGGAAGCGGTTTCATCGGGGCCAAAGAGGCGGAAGTTGTGGGGGTTGAGCTTCATCACATCCCGCAAAAATTGCCCCAGCACTCGCGTGGCCTCGGCTTCGGTGGTGCCGGGGCGGGGGACAGGGACAGCGTAGCGGCGGAAATCCGGCATTTTCAGCTCCCGCGTCAGCAGGCCGCCGTTGGCGTGGGGCAAAGCGCCCATGCGTTTTTCCCCTTTGGGAGCCAGCTCTTGCAGCTCCGGCAGCAGACGGCCATTTTCATCGAAAAGTTCTTCCGGCTTGTAGCTGCGCATCCAGTCCTCCAGAGCCTTGAGGTGCTCCGGTTTTTTGGCCAGATCCGCCAGGGGCACTTGGTGGGAGCGCCAGAAATCTTCCACCTTTTTGCCGTCCACCTCTTTGGGGCCGGTCCAGCCTTTGGGGGTGCGCAGGATGATCATCGGCCATTGGGGACGAGTGGGATCCCCTTTGCTGCGGGCATGCTGCTGGATTTCTTGGATCTCGTGGATCACCGTGTCCAAAGTGGCGGCCATCAACTGGTGCATCTCTGCCGGCTCGCAGCCTTCCACAAAGTAGGGCTTGTAGCCGTAGCCCACAAACAGGCTTTGCAGCTCTTCACGGCTGAGGCGGGCCAAAACGGTGGGATTGGCGATCTTGTAGCCGTTCAGGTGCAGAATCGGCAGCACTGCTCCGTCGTGGATGGGGTTGAGGAACTTGTTGGAATGCCAGGAAGCGGCCAAGGGGCCGGTTTCCGCTTCTCCATCCCCCACCACACAGGCCACCAGCAGATCGGGGTTATCAAAGGCAGCCCCAAAGGCGTGGGCTAGGGCATAGCCCAGTTCTCCCCCCTCGTGGATGGAGCCAGGGGTTTCCGGAGCCACGTGGCTGGGCACGCCGCCGGGGAAGGAGAATTGCTTGAAGAGCTTGCGCATGCCTTCGGCGTCTTGGCCGATGTTGGGATACACCTCGCTGTAGGTGCCTTCCAAGTAGGTGTTGGCCACCAGAGCAGGGCCACCGTGGCCGGGGCCGGTGATGTAGAGGATGTTGAGGTTTTCCCGTTTGATGATGCGGTTGAGATGCACGTAGATGAAGTTCAACCCGGGTGTGGTGCCCCAGTGCCCCAGCAGGCGTGGCTTCACATGTTCCAGTTTTAGGGGTTCTCGCAGCAGCGGGTTGTCCATCAAATAGATTTGCCCGACCGACAGATAGTTGGCGGCCCGCCAGTAGGCATCCATTTTGCGAAGCTCGTCGGCGGTGAGCGGTTTTGTCGAGAGCTGTTCTGCCAGAACCATAGCTGTACCCCATAGGTATCTCTACTCCTATGGTGATCCGGGTTTGCCCAATTGCCGGGGGATCTTGGGATTCCTTTGGATTTGGCTCATTGGGTGAGCGGTAGGCACCTGTTACCACCACCAGGGCTTGATCGAGGTGCCGTCGGGAAAGATCAGGCCGGCAATCCGGGATCCGCTGTGCTTTAACCCTTCGATCTGAGCTCCTTCCAGGTTGGCTTGGGTTAGGTTGGCCCCGCTGACATCGGCCCGCCGCAGGTTAGCCCCCTGAAACTGGGCCTGACGCAGCTCGGCGCCGCTGAGATTGGCCCCTTCCAGGTCGGCATTTTGCAAGTTGGCCCCCCGCAAGTCCGCTCGCTGTAGGTTGGCTCCCCCCAAATCTGCTCCCTCTAGGTTGGATCCACGCAGATCCGCCCGGTTCAGATCCGCTCCCCTCAGCCGGATCTGACAGAGCACCAGTTCCCGCAGATCGGCTTTGCTCAGGTCTTGGCCGGAGAAATCTTGCCCCTGTCCCCCCCAGTTTTGCAACTGCCAAATGTGGCGCACCCGTTCTTCCAGGTGGGTCTCTTCCGAAAGCCGGGATCCCCGCAGGCTGGTGCCGCTAACTTTTACCCCCCTCAGGTCGGATCCCCGCAGGTCGGCTCCCTGTAAGTCGGCTCCGCTCAGCTTGGCCCCTTGCAAATCCGCTTGGCGCAAATCCGTTTGCCGCAGCCGGGCGCCGTTGAAGTTGCAAAAGCGCAAGTTGGCCCGCCTCAGGTTGGCCTCCCACAGGTTGATCCCCCCCAGCCGTGCTTCTTGAAGGTCGGCTCCCTCCAGGTCTGCATAGGCAAAATCCCGCTCCCCCCGCCGATAGGCCACGATCACCCCTTGCGCTCCCCCCACCGGGCGAAAGGGGCTGTAGGTGCAACAGGCCTGTTCTGCCTCCGGCTGGCCTAGCTGAGACAACAGCCGCCAAGCTTCCAGCCGCACCGCCCAAGAGCTGTTGCCGGCGAGGGCTGCAATGAGTTCGGCCAGGCCCGCCGACCCGTACTGCAGCAACTGGGATAGCGTGGCTAAGCGCACGGCTTCATCGCTATGGGCGAGTCGTCGCCGCGCCCCCTCGAGACCTCCCAGCACTAAGGCATGGGCCGGGGCGCTCCCGGTTGCCGTTTGCCCCCCCAACACCAGATCCCAAGGTTGGGGCCGGGATCCCTGGTCAGTCCTGACAGCCGGCTGAGGCTTACCTACCATGGGCAGATCCCGATGAACCTGGCTTATAGCCAACGCCCCACCACCACGCGGATGGTGCCATCCTCCAGCACTTCTTCGGCCTCGATGGTATAGCCCTGCTCACGGGCTGAGCGCAGCAAACTTTTGTGGGCGTAGCGCTGCAAAATCGGCTCCAGGAAGGTCTTGGGATCGATGCCCGCCCCCCACAGATCGGCCACCAGCTCGTAGTGATCCCCGTTGCGACGAAACCCGATGTCGAAGCCATTCTTTTGCCGGATCACCAGATCGGCGCGGGTGCGGTTCCAGAGATAGCCCCGCAGGCTGGCATTCCGCTGCACAGCGTAGCCCAATTCCTTCAGAGTCTCTTCCAGGAGATCGGCGTCTTTGATTTGCACTTGCAGGGTGGTGAAGTGAGACATGGCCCTTCCAATCCTTTGACCGATGGAGACCGGATCCTCACTATAAAGCGCCCTTGGGGTGGTGGAAGAAATGTAAACCATCCTGCGGTGGGTCGAGCGAGCGGAACGCAGCTCCCCCTTTCTCCCGCAGGAGTGCAACACACCTGGGCCTGGAGGGTCGCTGGGCTGGCCTGACCTGCCTTCTTATGTAGGCGCGCGCTGCGGCATTCGCGATAGCGGTACGGAGCACCAAGGCTGAGGCATCCGCGCCTGGCGTGTTCGGTGATACAGAAATCTTAGATCTGCATCTAGTGTCCAAAGTCGAGTATTGGCGATAACTTCCACTAGGTTTAGAGGCAGAAGCAAAAACCCGTCCCACAGGGATCCGTCCTCATCTGTTTCCGGCTGAGGTTGTCGGCGATGACGTGCCAAATTCACCTCAAGGCATTCCAAAAACCTGCTGATGAACCTTTCTATTCCCTGCCGAGCAAGCCCTTCCGATAGTTCTGCAAACAGAAATATCCATTTCTAGTTCTAACAAAATGAGTGAAAAAATTTGCTTTCTTAGCTTATGAGCAATCTGATTTGGCATCAAAAACTTGTTGATTGTTTAGAACAATTTTTCGTAACTTTCCTAAGCCTTAAATCCAGGCTTATGAAATGGTTAATTTCTCGGCCACCCTTTTAGTAGAGTTTTTAATCAACAAAATGGGCAGCTAGACGCTCCTAATAGAGTCTAGTGAAGCAGCCTCAATAAATTTAGTGAGTCAAACACCGAGTTCTGGATTAGATTTTTCGAAGTCAAAGCCTTTACGAAAAGGCTTTTGTGCTGGTATGAATAAGGTGCTGTTTGCAGAAAGGTCAGCTTCGTGTGTAGGAAGAGGGCCCGATGCAGCGGGAGAAGTAGAGATTCTGACAGGACATGAATTTATGGTGTGGGGTTTGATATGTCAGAAAGTCTTGACTTGCAAGATGCGGTGGGGCGTTTCTTAAAGACGATTGGCCGCTACTCGTTGCTCACCGCTGAAGAAGAGCTCCGCCTGGCTCACCAGGTGCAGCGGATGGTGACGCTCTTGGAGCAACGGCAGCCCCATGAGTCTGTGGAAGGTTGGAGCCAGCGGCTGGGGATCCCCTTGGCAGAGCTGCAGCAGATCCTGCGGCAGGGGGAAGCAGCCAAGAAACGAATGGTGGAGTGTAACCTCCGCTTGGTGGTGTCGATTGCCAAGCGCTATCGCAATCGAGGCTTGCCGTTTCTGGATCTGATTCAGGAAGGCACCATCGGCCTCACCCGCGCCGTGGAAAAGTTCGATCCCACCCGTGGCTACAAGTTCTCCACCTATGCCACTTGGTGGATCCGGCAAAGCGTGAACCGGGGCATCCAAAACAAGGGGCGGATGATCCGTCTGCCGGCCCACATGTACGAAAAGGTCTCCCAGGTGAAGCGGCGCTACCGCGAGTTATCTGCCGAAAGGGGATCCCGTCCCCAAGCGGAAGAAGTTTTTGATTCTCTGGATATTGGCGATAACTACCGGGAGCTGATCACCCGCCACATGGCAGAGATGCGTTCCTTGAATGTGGGGGTAGGGGATGAAGACGGCACCGAGCTGCAGCACTTCATCCCAGATGAAGACAACGACCCTGTTGAACACCTAACCCAGCTTGCCCGTCGAGAGGAAGTCCGCGCGCTGGTGGGCCAACTGAGTGAACGAGAACGACAGGTGATCGTGGCTCGCTATGGGCTGGATGGATCGAGGGGCCTAACGCTGCGGGAAATTGGGGAGCACATCGGCCTTTCGCGAGAGCGAGTCCGACAAATTGAGCGGCGGGCCTTGCGGAAATTGCGGCGGCTGCAACAGGAATACTCCACGCCCAAAGCTGCCAAACCCTGGGTTAACGGGAACCTGTAACCGTTTGCGTCAGCGGTGCGCAGCACTGTAGAAAGGTTTTTTCACCACTTCGGCAGGCTGGCGCTGCCCCCGAATTTCAATTTCCAGCCGGGATCCCACCTTGGCCCAAGCCGGAGCGACATAGCCCAAGCCGATGCCGTAGCCCAAACTGGGAGAATGGGTGCCGCTGGTTACCCGTCCGATCGGCTCAGGGGAGTTGGGAGCGTAGATGGCATAGCCGCTGCGGGGGATGGCCGGATGCAGCATGCGAAACCCCACCAGGTGGCGAGGGATCCCTTGCTGCCGTTGGCTTTCGATGGCGGGCTTGCCGATGTAGTCCCCTGGGTTGTTCACCAACCAGCCCAAGCCGGCTTCTAAGGGAGTGGTGCTCTCGTCCATGTCCTGCCCGTAAAGATGGAAGGCAGCCTCCAGGCGCAGGGTATCGCGGCAGCCCAGCCCACAGGGTTGTACGCCGGCCTGAATCAGTTGCTCCCAAAGGCGGATGCCGTCTTCGGGGCTGAGCATAACTTCAAAGCCATCTTCTCCGGTGTAGCCAGTGCGGGCCACGAAGATAGACTCTCCCAAGGCTCCTGCCGCTCCGGCAAACTGACCGTGCTGAAACCGGCGCAAAGCCTTCAGGGATCCCTCCAAAAAGGGCTGGAGAACCTGTTCGGCTGCCGGCCCCTGCACCGCCAACAAGACCCGAGTGTCGGAGTGATCCTGAAGGTTGACTCCGGGGATCCCTTGGAAGTGGTGGTTGAGCCAATCCCAATCCTTCTGCCGGGTAGCTGCATTGACGATCACGCTCCAGTGCTCCAGCTCACCCTCCGGTGGATGCCGGTAGAAGATGACATCATCCAAAATGCCCCCCAGTGGATTGAGCAGGACGGTGTAGCGACCGGATCCCACAGGAACGGCGCTCAGATCGCTGGGAACCAGACGGCTGAGGTGGGATCCCAGCTCCGGCCCCCAGAGGGTGAACTTGCCCATGTGGGAAATGTCGAATGTCCCCACCCTCTCCCGCACTGCCCGATGTTCTGCTATCACTCCCCGATACTGCAGCGGCATTTCCCAGCCGGCAAAAGAGACAAATCGCGCCCCCAAAGCTTGATGAAGGGAGAACAAGGGGGTGCGTTGCAGAGGCGTTTGGCTCATCAAGGGATCCTCAGCGGTCTAAAGACTAAAAGGTCAAAGACTAAAATAAGTGCAGCATCGCCCATTTCTCGGAGCTTGTGCCATGCGCCTTCTCCACACCATGATCCGCGTCGGCAACCTTGAGCGCTCCCTGCGGTTTTACCGAAAAAACGCCGTAAAGCCCTGC
>NZ_JANSHV010000167.1:0-12633 GCF_047461775.1 Synechococcus sp. R6-5 | reverse complement strand
CTGTTCGCGTCAGCGGGACGGAGTCCTTATAAGCAGCTCCCCAAGCTGCCGGAAGCAGAGGCCAACTTGGCTCGGGCTGTTTGCGACCAAGAAGGGGAAATCATGAGCCGCTTCCGCCTGATCCTGGAGCGGAAGATCACCGCCCTGCGTACCCGCTGCCACGGGGATTATCACCTGGGCCAGGTGCTGTTTACCGGCAAAGACTTTGTCATCATCGACTTTGAAGGGGAGCCGGCCCGCTCTTTGGGCGAACGGCGTCTCAAGCGTTGCCCCTTACGGGATGTGGCGGGGATGCTGCGATCCTTCCACTATGCTGTCCACACAGCTTTGCGCCAGCAACTGGAGAGCGGCTTGGTCTGCGCCGACCACTGCCCCGACATGATGCGGTGGGCCCAGTTTTGGCACCGCTGGGTCTGCGCGGGCTTTTTGGCCGAATATCTGCAGGTGGCTTCCCAAGCGGCTTTTTTGCCCCGCAGCCTGCAAGAGATAGAGGTGTTGTTGGACGCCTATCTGCTGGAAAAAGCCATTTACGAGCTGGGCTATGAGTTGAACCACCGCCCCGAGTGGGTGGAGATTCCCCTGCGCGGGATCCTGCAGTTGCTGGGCATTTCCACCAAGGTTTAGGGGATCCTGTCGGCAGGCCATTTGGGGTGAGCGACTGGGGGACAAGCATGTGTGGACGGTTTAGCCTAGGAGTGGCGCCAGAAGTGCTGAGGCAGCATTTTGGCTTGCCGGCGGCAGCCCAAGAAAGGGCAGTTGTCTCCCGGTACAACATCGCCCCTTCTCAGCCGGTGCTGGCGGTGGTGGCGGGATCCCTTCAGCGCAAGGCAACCCATTTTCGCTGGGGCCTGATCCCCGCTTGGAGCCAAGCCGCCAAGGCCGGGTTGATCAATGCTCGTTCTGAAACGGTGGCCGAGAAGCCTTCTTTCCGCGAAGCTTTCCGCCGTCGTCGCTGCCTGATCCCGGCCGATGGTTTCTACGAGTGGGCCGACTCAGGTACGGCCAAGAAGGGCAGACAACCCTACTGGTTTCACCTGCTGGATCGACCGGTATTTGCCTTTGCCGGCATTTGGGAACGCTGGCGCAGCCCAGAGGGGGTGGAGGTGGAAACCTGTGCCATCCTCAACACCGCTGCCAACCGCCTGATGCGGCTTTTTCACGAGCGGATGCCCGTGATTTTGACGGAAAACGACTACGACCTTTGGCTGGATCCCCAGGTGCAGGATCCCAAGCTGCTTTTGCCCTTGCTCCGCCCCTACCCAGCAGAAGCCATGGCGGCTTATCCGGTCAGCACCCATGTGAACAACCCCCGCCACGAGGATCCCGCTTGCCGTGCTCCTATCGGAGAAGCAGTGCAGGGATCCAGCCTCAGCGAGCCCGCTGGTAGCGCATCCCCGGCAGTTGTACCAGCCAGCCTTCCAATTCCATAAGCAGCAGGGTACTGGAAAGGGTGGCAATATCCATCTGGCTAGCCTGGGCCAGGGCATCGAGGCTGAGGATGCCCTCCCCTAGCAGCTGCCAGAGCAGTTGCTGTTGGGGATCGCTGGGGCCAGTGGACGAGGGCTGCTTTAGCACAGGGGATCCCTGGAGGAGGCCCAAGTCTTTCAACAGCTCCTCGATCCCCAGGATCATGCCGGCGCCGTCGCGGATGAGCTGCAGGCAACCGCGGGCTGCTGCCGTGTCGATGTTCCCCGGCAGGGCATACACTTCCCGACCGTAGTGGTTGGCCAGGTGAGCAGTAATTAGCGCTCCCGAGGTTTCCGGAGCCTCCATCACCAAAGTGGCGCGGCAGAGGCCGGCAATGATGCGGTTGCGCTGGGGAAAATGCTCCTTGGCCGGTGGCGTGCCGGGGGGATATTCGCTGAGGATGGCCCCTTGGGCCAGGATGCGCCGGTAGAGAGCTTGATGGTGAGCTGGGTAAACTTTGTCCACCCCCGTTCCCACCACGGCCACCGTCTTGCCGCCGGCATCCAGACAGGCCTGGTGGGCAATGCCGTCGATCCCCGTTGCCAGCCCCGAGACCACCACACAGCCAGCTTCCGCCAGGGCAGCGCTGACTTTCTGGGTCCACTGTCGACCGTAGGCCGTAGGGGCGCGGGTGCCGATGATGGCAATAGCCGGCTGTTGCCAATTGGGACATTCTCCTAGGGCATAGAGAATGGGCGGGGGATCTGGCACCTCCCACAGCAGCGGCGGATAGTCCGGATCTGCAGGCGTGAGAAAGGGGATCCCCGCTTTGAGGGTTTCCTCCAGGATCTGCTCGGGATCAAGGCCAGGACGGGCAGAGACAATAGCCTGGGCCAGGGTGGGGCCGATCCCTTCCACCTGCTGCAGGGCCGGGGCATCCGCCTGCCAAGCCCGCTCCAGGGATCCGAAAAACTCCGCCAGCCGTTTCAGGCGGTGGGGGCCAATCCCCTTGACTTGCGCCCAAGCCAGCCAATAAGGCCGCTCTGGTTCTCCGCGCTTTGGCCAACGGAAAGGCTCCACCTTGCCGGCAGGATCTGAAGGGGAAGTGGAGAAAGACAATTTCAGCTCTGCGCAACAGTGGCTGTATCTTAAATAATCGGCAAATAATCGGCAAAAGGAACCCGTGGCAAAAAATCAGGAGATGGGCAGATGTCAGGGTTGGATCCCGCCGGTAACCTTCAAGGATCAAGGCAGCTGCGGTTTGGACGGATGCGGCAGGCTTGGGTGTGGGGGTTTTATCCCCTGCTGTGGCTGTTGACCTGGGCAGGGATCCGCTCGGCCCAGCCCCAGTTTTTGGGGATCCCGGCCTGGTATTGGCTGGCGGGATTGGCTGTCCTGCTGTTGGTACCTCTTAACTTCTACATTGTGCGCGTTTGCTGGCCGAGAGGCGGAGATGAGTAACACGGTTTTGAGTCTGGGTGTGGTGGGGGCATACTTGCTGCTGCTGGCGGCCATTGGCTTCTGGAGCTATCGCCACAGCGGCCAGGATCCGGTTAGCTACTTTTTGGCGGGGCGGGGTCTGGGATCCCTGGCTCTAACCTTGACGACGCTGGCGACGCTGCTCAGTGCCTTTACCTTCATTGGGGTGCCGGCAGATGCCTATACCCACGGCCTGGGAATCTTCCTGGGGGTGGGGGTGACCACCGCCCTCATTTCGGGGCTGTTTTTGTGGGTGGGCTACCGGGTATGGCTAGCAGCCCAACACTTTGGCTTCATCACCCCTTCGGAGTTCTTCGGCCATCGTTTTCAAAGCCCCCTGTTGGCGTTGTTGTATTGCCTGAGCGCTTTGGTGTTTACAGCCCCCTACATCAGCATCCAGATCATTGGCGGAGCCCGCACCCTGGCGGCGGTGTTGGGGGAGGGGATCCCCTACTGGCCCTTGGCGGTGGTGGTGGCGCTGGTGATCTTGGGGTATGTGCTCTTTGGCGGATCCCAGGCGGTGGTCTGGACGGATGTGGTGCAGGGGATCATCTTGATTCTGGGGATGGGGGTGGCCTTTGTTGCAGTGGCTTTCTCCCTAGGGAGAGAAGCGGGTAGCGAACTGGATCCCTGGCTGAGCTTGCCCGGCCCCCAAGGACGCTGGAGCTGGCAAGGGTTACTCGGCAATCAACTGCTGTTTTTCATGGCCACTCCCCTTTTCCCACAATTTTTCCAGCGCTTCTACATGGCCAAAAGTGCCCGGCCCTTCCAGACCCTGATGGTAGTCTGGCCGCTGCTGATTCTGCTGGTCTTTTTCCCAGCAGCTCTTCTTGGGGTTTGGGGCCGCCTGGCTTTTCCCGGCCTGGAGAAAACGGACCAGATCATGCCCCTGATGTTGCAAACTCTGCCCGGCGGTGTGGCAGCGGTGGTGATTACAGCAGCTCTGGCCGCCCTCATGTCCACGGCAGACTCACAGCTCCTTACGGCCAGCTCGTTGGTAACGCGGGATCTGGTAGTGACCCTCTTCAGGCGCCAGCTTTCCCCCCACCAAGAAGAACAATTGGGACGCTGGGTGGTGCTGGGGATCGGTTTGGCCTCTTTTGCCATTGCCCTTAACCCGCCGGGGCTGATTGTGGAGATTGCCACCTGGAGCTTTCAGGGAAATGCCATGCTGTTCCCAATCCTGATAGCCGGTCTGTACTGGAAGCGGGCTACCCGCGCTGGGGCTGTAGCCGGGGCCCTCGTCTCCAGTGGCCTGACTTTAGGTTGGCTGTCGGGTCTGTTGCCGCGGGCTTGGACAGGGGGCTGGTTACCCGTAATCCCGGCAGTGGTGATCGGCAGTGGGGTGTTAATTGGCGTAAGCTTGCTTACCCAGCCGCCCAAGGAGCAGGTGACCGCCTACTACGAGGAAGGGCCTTGGGGAGAGTAGGTTATTCTTTATCGATCAGCTCAATCAACGCTTTTCCAGGTCTGCCGGTAGCCAGCCAGCTTGAGCCAGGCCGTTGAGAAATGCGAAAGTCCCTCCCAGGAACAGCAAGCCCATCAGCCCGGCCAAGGGGTTGCCGCCGATCCCGGTCAGCCACTCGGGCACCCTGCCGGTGTACTCAATCCAGGCCAGATTGTTGACCCAGGCCATGCCCCATACCCAACCCGCGTGCAGCCCTAGGCTAAGGCCCAGCTTGTTTTGGTTCCAGACCCTCGCCTGCACCAGCAGCAGCCCCATCAGCCACAGTCCGGGAAATTGCGGCCAGGTGGCGAGAATCTCAGGCAAAGGCTTCAGGAAATGGGCCATAGCAAACAGGAAGCTGGATCCCCACACCGCAGTGCTGCAACCGTAGTCCAGCAGCATCTCCTGCAGCAGCCAGCCGCGAAAAAACAGCTCCTCCGCCAGCGCCACCCCCAAGCCCAAAAGCAACCCCAGCAACCCATAGACCAGCAGGGATCCCCCTCCTACCGCCCTCCAACTCAGCCAACCCAGGGATCCCTCCAGGCCAAACAGCAGGAAAAGCCCGCCCACACCTATCCCCAGGCCCCACAGGATCCCGCCTCGGCAAGGCCAACTGCCATCCAGTCCATAGGCGGCAAACCCGGATCCCCACAGCCCCAGCCAGACCAGCAGCAAGGCATACAGGGGCAGCCACAGGTAGGCTCGCGCTTCCGGAAAAAACCACCCCCCTAGCCCGACCCACGGCAGCCAGGCTAGGAGGGGGATCCCCAAAAACAGCAACAGCCGCAGCGGCAAGGGCAAAGCCTTGAGTTTTGCAATCAGCAGGCCCACCCCAACCGCTCCTGCTTAGCGTTCCGGCTCAATGGAGCTGGTGAGGCCGTGCTGACGCAACTGCTCACAGTAAAACTCCGCGTGCTCCCGCGGCACCACGATCACCACAGCAACACCGTTGTTGTGGGCTTCCAGCATGATCTCAGTGGCTTGCGGCGGCATCATCGCCGGGATCACCTTCACCAGCACCTGAACCACGTACTCCATGGTGTTGACATCGTCGTTGTGCAGCAACACCCGGTACATGGGCATGTGCTTTGGGGTTACAGAAGGCTTGACCAGGGTCTCTGTAGCCACAACGATCCCTCCTTCGGCAGGGTCAACAAGAAGTCTAAGGAACGCAAAACCGCAGAAATGGGGCAAAAGCAGGAAAAACTGTAATGAAATTTTAGCCTTCTCAGCAAGCTCTGTGAAAAGGCCGTGGGGAACCTGGGCGCAGGGGTCAGAGCCGTTAAACCAACCCTAACCCAGCCTTCACCTGCCCACAACCTCAGCTTGGGGGCAAAAGTGCTTGACTAAAAAGGCGATTGGCCTTTGTTGCGGATCCCTTTACATTTGCCTGCGTCCCTGAGGTGGGTCTTATGAGTTCCCTGCGTTCCCGTCGCTTTTTCCTGCAACTGCTTATGTTTGGAGGTGGGGCAGCCGCCCTGGCTGCCTGTGGGGGCACCTCCAGTTCCTCCATTCCCCCCCTGGGAGAGCCTGGATTTCCCCAAGGGGTATTTGCCGGGGATCCCACCTCGGAAGGGGCGGTGCTTTCCACGCGGGTGATCCCGGCCAGCGCGACAGATACGGTTGCGGTGACGTTGCAGGTGGCTGAGAATTCCGAGTTCAACCCCATTTCGCAACAAGTTTCGCTTACTGCTCGCCGTGTGGCGGGCCGCAACTACCGCACTGAGCCAGGCGACTACATTGCTCGTGCCGTCGTCACCGGCTTGAGGCCAGCGCAGCGCTACTTCTACCGGTTTGTCAGCGAGGGGTTTACCAGCCCTGTAGGCCAGTTTCGCACCCTGCCAGCTCCTGGGGATGGACGACCCATTCGCTTCTTACACATCAGTTGTGCCAACGAGCCTCCCTTTCCTATTGGGGCAGCCATGCTGGCAGAAGTCAGCCGCGGCGATATCGATTTCATTTCCTTTAACGGCGACACTGTCTACGCCGATCGCTTCTGGCTGGGGCTGGATCCCATCGGCAATCTGGAGTTCTACCGCAGCCTCTACCGGGATCAGCGGGATCCCAACTATGCCGGACGAGAGTTCGTGCAACTGTTTGGCCGGACTTCCTTTGTTGTCAACTGGGACGATCACGAGGTGATTGACAACTACAGTGGCCAGAAGGCCCGCGGTGGCCGGGCCACTCAGCTCAACGACACCACCGGGCAAACCCGCGATGTGGAAGATCTCAAGGTGCTGGGCTACCAGGCTTTTTTTGAGTACAACCCCATTACCCCCAACCTGACAGATGTGGCCGGTGTGGATAGCCGGGATCGGCTGTTTCGCAGCTTCCGCTACGGGGCCAATGCCGAAGTCTTTATCCTGGATCTGCGCCAGTACCGGGATTTGGCCGCCGTGACCCCCATTTTGCCCATTTTGCCCCCCGGCCTGACCCGGCAGCGCTTTTTGGAGCTGGCCGGCATTCGTCTTACGCCCGAACAGGAAACCCTTTTCTTCGGCCCACCCGGCTCCGAGCAAGCCCTGTTTAACCTGCTGCGCCGCACGCCGCGCACGCTGTTGGGCAATCCGCAGAAGCAGTGGCTGTTCAACGGCCTGCGCAACTCCACCGCCACCTACAAGTTCATCGTCAGCGAGTTTCCCATTACGGTGACCTATTTCCGCTCCAACGATGTTTGGGAAGGCTACTGGCTGGAGCGGCAGGAAGTCATTGACTTTATCGAGAGCAACAACATCCGCAACGTGGTGTTCTTGACCGGCAACAACCATGCCGGCTTCATCGGACAGGTCAACCCCGGCAGCAGCAACCCTATCTGGGAGGTGTGGACCGGCCCCACCGGGCGGAGCGTTACGGCCCTCAGCATTGACGAGCTGGGCAATCAACTGGGGATCCCCAATGCCAGCCGCCTGTATTACCGGATTGTGAACGGCTTTTTGGCACCGGTGAACCCGACCAATCCGCAAGTGAGCGGGATCCCAGGGGTAACGACGGGCAACTTGCGCTTTTTGGAGCTGGCGGTGCCCAACTACAACGTTATTGAAGTCTCCGGCAGCCGCTGCACCATTCAAATCAAAGGCCCCGCCGGCAATGTCTTGACGGATCCCTTGGGGCGACGCGGGGAACTGAATTTGCCGCAATGAGAAGTCGGCCAGACCGATGCGGGAGCTTCGCCGGATTTCTGGTCAGAATTGAGGGATCCCTGCTCTACTCGGGATCCCTTTTTTTGTAACTCTTTTTCGCGATTTTCAGCATGAGATTCTTAAGATCCTTAACGTGATCTGAATCATTCGGGAGAAACGGATCTGGGTGCTAGAGTGTGGGCGTTGAGGTGGATCCCTGTAGAAAATCTATCTCCGTTTTTCAGTAGGAGGGCAGTCTTATGGCTTCGGTGCGGGGCTGGTTGGTGGCAAGCTTAATAGGAGCGGCCACAGTTATCGGGGGCGCTGCCGCCTGGGCTCAGAGCCGTAGTTTGTGGCTTTTTAATGGACAATCGACCGTAGTTACAGGCTATTTCTACCGAGGTGAAAACATCTGGGCGCAGTGCGACCAGGATTGCTTCGATGTGGATCTGGTGCTTTACGATGCCAGCGGTCAGGTGGTGGCTGCAGACGAACTGTTGGACGATTTCCCCATCGTGCAGGCGCCCTACGAGGGCAACTTTTCCGTCAAGGTGATTATGGCTAGCTGTCTCCACCCCCGTGGTTGCGCTGTGATCGTAGATTCGGACTACAGCTTCTGAGGAGTGCTGGCTGGCCTCACTTCGTCGCCACTGCTTGGGAAACCGATTCAGTAGCCTAGGCTGCTTTGTGAGCAGCTTCCTGGACTTTGGCGTGGGTAAACTTGCTCAGGCCGTGGATGGTCTTTTCCCAGTAGAAGGGCTTGGTGAAAAGCTGCCACAGAGCCATGTAAGCTGCCATAGAGTGCAGTTGCCAGTAGATGGGGTTGAGCAGGGCATAGAAGGCCAGATCGTAGTACCCTCGCCGGAAAACGGCCACCAAGTTGAGGTAAATCCCAATGGCGTTGCCCACCAGGAGGTTAAACAAGCCCAGATAAACCAGCCAACTGGGAAATAGGTTTTGCAGCCAATGGGCGCGGGTGAGCAGCCAGTAAATAAACAGCAGCCACATGATGGGGCTGGTGAGAAAGGTAAAGAAGCTGCCCCCGATAAAAAATTGGTAGGATAGCCAGTTTTTGAGGCCCAGCTTGCGCAAGGAGCGCAGGGGGTTGCGGTTGTGGACCAGCCAAGTTTGCATGTAGCCTTTGATCCAGCGGGAGCGCTGCCGGATCCAGTTTTTAACGGCACAGTTGGCCTCTTCGTAGGTGGTGGAGTTGATCACGCCCACGGTATAGCCGTGCTGGCTGGCGCGGATGCCCAAGTCGGCGTCTTCGGTGACGTTGAACGGATCCCATCCCTGCAGCTCCCGCAGGCGGTCGGTGCGAAAGTGGTTGCTGGTGCCACCCAAGGGGATCGGCATTCTGAGAGTTTCCAAACCCGGCAGAAGATAATCAAACCAATAGGAATACTCCAAGGTGAACATGCGGGTGAGGAAGTTCTCGTTGCGGTTGAAGTAGTTGAGGGCAGCCTGGACGCAGACCAAGCTGGGATCCCCTTTCTGGAAGGCCACAACCGCCTTTTTCAGTTGATCGGGGTCGGGGATATCTTCGGCGTCGTAGATGGTGAGGTATTCGCCACGGGCAAAAGCCAGGCCGTAGTTGCAGGCTTTGGGCTTGGTCTTGGGTTTGCTGTCGGGCACCAACAGCAGGCGCACGTAGCGGGGGGGCTTGGCAGCTCGAGCTGCCTCAATGGTGTCTCGGTCGTTTTCCTCCAACAGAATAAGCACATCCAACCGCTCGTGGGGGTAATCCAGCTTGGAGAGAGACTTGATCAAAATTGGCATCACTTCCGGTTCTTTGTAGACCGGCACCAGGATGGTATAGATAGGCAAGTCGCGGTCATCGAGAGCGGCCACTTCTTCATCGGTAATCTGGTGGAAGCGATCGGCGGATCCCACTAGGCTGAGCAGCAGTTTGAACAGGATCGAAGCGACGTAAAAAAGATTGATCAGCAGCACCAAAATGGTCAGAGTCGTCCAGGGAGCAGTGGCCAACCCCAATAGAAATAGCAGCAGCAGGCCGTAGCCCACTGCAATCTGAGAAGGAGTAAACACCCGCGAGGCCGATTCCTCCGGCAGGCGGGCCATGAGCTTGTACACAGCTTCTTGGCTCAGCTTAGGTCCTTGATCCTGGCTGAGAAGCTGCGTGATATCCTGCTCGGTGCCCAGAACTTTTTCAATACGCAAGCCTGGCCGCCAAGCGTAGAGGATCTCATCCACCGCCCAGTCCAGGGGGTCATTCACCATCACCATCAGAGCATTTTCATCTGCCCAGGCTAGGGGGTAGAACAGGTGGCGCATCATCAGCTCAGGATCAAACTGTTGGCTCAGATTCTCCTCCCGATGAAGCAGCCCCGTTCCCATCAGTTGCGAGACCGTTGGGTAGCCCAGCAAATGGGCTAGGATGCTGAGATACTCGGGGGTGGAGAGGTAGCTCAGCCGGGTCAGCACCTGCCCCAGGCTGGAGCCGGTGCGGCGGCAGATCTCCAAAGCCTGCTGCCACTGCTCTAAGGTAAGCCGACTGCCTACCAGCTCTGCCGTCAGCTTGCGTTCAATGAGGACGGTCAGAATCTGTTTTTCGGTGGCCGGGATCTCCCAAATCCGATCGGCTTCGGGGCAGAGGCGCTTGACATTTTGCCAGACAATGGGATGGCCCGGCTCCTCGGTAGCAACCACTACGGTTCGCGGGTCGAGCCAGCCACAGGGCAGAAAGCGCACCGGCACCAGATCGATAGGCTCGATCAGCCAAGGCAGCTCTAGGTCGAGGGGATGCTCGAGCAACCAGCTCCTCAGCTTGGGCCGATCCAAGATCTGACAGCAGAGGCGAGCAAACTGACGGGGGTGCATTGCCCTCAAGCTCCAGAGGGCCCGCGGCAGGGAACAATCAGCTTGTTTTTGATAGCGATAAGCCTTTGCCAACTGCTCCTGGGTTAGACAGCCTGTGCGCACCAACCAGTATTCGATAAGCGTTAACATAAGCTCAAAATCAGATTAATTCTAGGCGAATCTTAGGTTCTCGCTTGGCTTAAGAGGGGGTTGGCGGCTCAGGTTGCCGGGCCAAACGTCGATAGGTGTCCCATGCCCCCACAGCCAGCAGGATGGCCAGCAAAAGCACCAGCCAAAAGCGGTATTGCCACAACAAAAGCTGCCAACTGAAGCGACCGGGGTAGCGCACTCGATAGCCTGCCGGCGTGAGATCCCAGCTCTGTACTTGGGTGAGATCGGGGGCAGCGGCATAGGCGGTGAGCACGTTTCCCTGTAGCTGGTTGGCCAGGCGGGTGCGCGGATCGGCAAGGCCGCGGCTGAGGCGCTCTGCCAAAGCCGGGTCAGATCCCCACCAGGAAAGCCAAAGGTTCGGCTTACCTTTCAGGAGAAAGTACTGCAAAAGGCCGAGGTTTTCTTGAGGCTGAGCGGCCAAGGCCACCTGCTGGTTCAGGGGATTGATGATTTCAAACTGGGATCCCAACCGGATGGGGCTATTAAGCTCCACCTGATCTGGCCCAGCCACGATCACCTGCCAGGCAAAGTTCCCCGTCTCCAGGTTGGCTTCCTCTTTGGGCAAAACCTCAAGGGTGGGCAGCAGGGGTCGGGCAGCCAGCCGGCTGAGGGCACCGACCAGGTAGGCGGCAGCCGGCAGCAGTTGGGGATCCCCCAGCCCAACCCGTCCGGATCCCTGCAGCACCGCCGGGATCTCCTGCAGCTCGCCGCTAGGGGCTTGGTAGCCGCTCCAGAGAAGGCCAGAGCTATCGGAACGCACTTGCAAAGTCAGCGGGGTCAGGGATCCCTGGCAATTACCGGGGCTGGCGCCATAGTCAAAGCGGAGCTCCAGTTGATTAAAGCGGCGCAGCAGGCGGGTGGGCAGGGTCACAGTTTCGTTGAGCTGGGTGCGCCCGGTTAGGTTGTAGGTGCGCAACAGAACGCCATTCAAGAACACGTAGCCGGTGAGGCGATCCCCCACTCGGCCATCCACCGGGTTCATAATGACGTCTAGTTGCGCCGCCAGATCCCGCGGCCGCCCCCCCAATTGGGACAGGCTGAAGTTGAAGACCAAAGACTGGCTGCCAAACCCCCGCAGCAGCGGATCCACAATACCCAACTCCCGCAAGCTAAGGCGGTTGGCCCTGGCCGAGGTTTCCAGCTCCGGCACTGCAGCCACCTGGATCCCTCGGCTCACCAGCCCTGCTCGCTTCCACTCTTCATACAAAGCTCGAATGGCCTCTGGGCGAGCCGCCACCCGCAGTCGGGATCCCTCTGGGGTAATTTGATGCTGCAAGTGGGGGGTGAAATTGGCCGGCTCTAAGATCACCTGTGCCCCCTGCTTCGGACGGTTGCTCCACAGGATGGGCGTTTGCGGAAACAGGTGAGAAAGGAGGCTGTACAGCCACAGAGCTGCTTCCGCCGTCTCAGAGGAAGGATTGGCCGGCACCACCAGAGTAAGCTGAGGGTACAGCCGACGCAGAAAACCGGCCACTGTGGCATCGGGAGCGCGGGGCACCAGCTCAAAGAAACTATCCCGCCCTACCGTCAGCAGCAAATTGCCGGTATTCAAGTCGGCGCAAATATCGTCGCTGATGCTCAGGAAAGGCTGCACCGACAAGGTGATAAAGCGCTCGCCAGCGGCCAAGCTGGGGATGGGCACCCGCACCACCGGCTCCTGCCGCAGGTCCCGCACCAGAAAAAGGCCCATTAGCTCCTCGTTGATCAGCACCCGCACCGTGGACGTGGGCTTGAGCACCGGCGAGGGAGTCAGGCGCAACTGCACAAAGCTGGCCTCAGGGTCAACACCGTTCAGGGGGGCAGGGATCCCGATATCTAGACGCGGGTTAGCTCCTTGCAGCAGCACCGAGCGGTCGTAGCCCAGCCTTTGCAGAGAAATGACTTCCGCTGCGTGGACAGCCGTCGGCCCGCAACACCAAAGCAAACCGGCAACCCACAAAGCCCACTGCCTTGCCTTCTGCGTCACCTTGACCCCCTCTTGTTGATCCCCAACTTGTTTGAGGCAGGCAAGCTCCTTGGCCTACCTGACCCAGGTTTGCCCGACATGCAGAAATCTGTAAGCTTTCGGGGTCTGTACGCACAAATCGTGGATTCGGATGCCCAGGGGATCCCTCTACTGGCGGGCGTAGTCGTCCTCAAAGCGCACGATGTCGTCTTCCCCGAGGTATTCCCCGTTTTGCACCTCGATCA
>NZ_JANSHV010000166.1:0-11109 GCF_047461775.1 Synechococcus sp. R6-5 | reverse complement strand
CCTTGATGTTGGTGATGGTGGCCTTCAGCTTTTGCCCGGTCTGGAAGCGGGCTTTGCGGGCCTGATGCTGGGCCTGGTCTTGTTGGTGTTGATGGTTTTGTTGTTGTCTGTCGTCCTGGGATTTGTTTCCCGCCCCTTGGGGAACGGAGTCCTTGCAACCGGAGTTGTCGTTGGGTTGGGATCCCTGAGGTGGTGAAATCTCGCCAATGGGGATCCCTCCATCCTTGTAGTAGCAAGCCAGCCGGGCTGCCCAGCCCAGGATCTGCAGCATCTCCGCCGGCCTGTCTTGCAGAGGTTGCAAGTACCTTTTGCAGGTTTCGTCAATAAGCTGATAGTATCTTCTGGTTTGTTGGGTACGGCATAGGCCAGTTTCCCGCACCAGCTCGCCGGTGAATCGGAAAAAGCGGGATCCCGCGTCAGGGTGATGGGCAACCGAGCGCAGATAGGCGATGCACTTGCTCAACTCGTTGACATCCACCCTTTCTTTGGCCAAGGTCATGGCGATGCCGTGGGCGAGATCCCAAGATTGGGGGCTGAGATCGACAGTGTCTGACAGCATGGGGGAACCCTCAGTACACTCCGGTGGGCGGCTCGCGCAGAGCAGTGGGACTCAGGATGGCGGCCAATCGCTTGAGTTGTTCGGGCAAGATGTAGCCCTGGGCAGCTTGAATTTGCTCTTGCACAAAGGCTTGGAGGCGTTTTCCTTCCAGGGTATCGGCTTCTGGGGGATCGTAGCGGCTGTAGCGATCTTTTAGGTTGCCGGGCCGCTCGATCTTGTCGAGGGTGACCTGCAGGGATCCCAGGCCCACGGGCTTACCGCCCCCCACCTTCAGCAGCATGGGATGGTTGGGATCCTGCCCCAAAACCGTGAGCAAGGTGCCCAGCTCGGCAGGGGTGAGGTTTTTGAAGTGGATTTGGGTTTTGAAAACTGTGTTTTGTATCGCTTGCTGGGTGGGCGTTCCCCTTGAACTGTCCTGCAACGCGTTTCTGTGGGTGTAGTAGAACTTGCGCCCGATGACTCTGCCGTTTTCCTTCTGAAAATAAGCTTTGCACTGATCCGGGCGTGGACGGTACAGGGGGGGCAGGGATCCGCCGCCGGATCCGGCACTGGTGGCAATGGCATCCCTGAACTCCACCAATCCCTGCCAGTTCAGGGCACCGAAAACGCGGCTGGCCGGACAAAGCTGCTCCTTGTTGCGGCAGGGGTGCCGCTCCGGGGGGATCTGATTTTTGTACCGGCTCGTCATCACCGCAAGGGTGCTGTTGGTGATCGCCTCGTACATGGCCCGGATGGCCCCCTTGAGGGAGCTGCCCTGGATTTTAAGCCTTCCGTTGGGAGTGGTGGTCATGGTTTTGAGCACCGGGATCCCTTTCACCCCGACATCGCTGCCCAAGGCCAAGTGGCCGGTGGAGATGTGGACGGCAGTCTGCACCGTTAGGGTGAGGAAGAGGGTGCCGTGCAGCTTATCGGCGTGGAACTTGGCGTGGCCGGCGGGCCGCTCCAGCTTGGGGGGCTGGGTGGGAAACGGGATCAGCTCATAGGGTTTGGGAGACACGGTTGGGTTACCTCCACCTCGACTGCTGTTGCCGGCAGAGGATCTTGCAGAGGCAGCCTGGTTGGGCAATGGGCGAGGGCCTTGGGGGGTCATGGTCACCTCGGAATCAGGGCAATAAAGTGAACGCGGGCAGTTCGCTCATCTCGGAAGTAGCGCTGGCCCACCTTGAGATCTTGGGGATGGCTGAGGGGCTTGGGAAAGCGGGTTTCTCGATTTTGGGATCCGTACAGGTCGGCTGCGTGATCCTCCCACCGCCACTCTCCCGGCAGAGGGATAAAGGAGTCCGGGGGAGCTTGGATCCCCAGATACAGCAGATCCCAGCCGTGGGGGGTGCTTTTCCAGCGCAGTTCCCCTTGTTGGGAGAAAACTTGCCCCTCTGGACAGACGGGATCCGCCGGGATCCCCACCTGAATGCCGCTGACTCGATGGGGCCAGCGCAGAAAGGAGTAGGTTTTTTCAGAAGTGGAAAAACAAGCCGAGAGCACTTGGGAAAGCGAGGACTCTGCCCCATCTTGAATCTTGAGGGAGGCGACGTAGGCTGGTTTCATACGGCTTTGGCCTCCGCTTGCAGGAGTTTGGCCCAACTGTTTACGGCGGTGGCGAGCAGATGTTCCACCTTGGCCTCAGACGTCTGATCCCAGGTCAGCCGCGCCCCAAATCCCAAAGGCATTGGCTCCGCTCCCACCGGCACCGCTTGGCAATCGGGTTTGGGGAAGCCGTATTTGCCTGCCTCTTCGGGGGTTAAAAATTCGCCCGCCCCCAACAGGGATCCCTGTGGCCAGGTCAGGGGGGATCCCAGCAGTCGAATCTGCTTGTTCGCCTCATCCACCAGGCAGCCCGGATAGTCCACCACCGCCCACTCGTACTCAACCCGAACGGTGCCCATGCCGCGGGACTTGGCAAAGCCGATGCCAAACCAGCCTTCATCCAGATCCCGCAACGCCAGTCCCAGCAGACCCAGTTGGGCCAGGGTAAAGTTTTTCAGGTGGATCTTGGTTTGAAAGGATCCCTCTACGCACACTTGATAGCTGAACGGCCCCACCTCCACTGAGCCGAAGACGCGGTCGATGGCCACCCCATTACGTTCCTCCAGGCGCAGAGGGGTTCCCGGCTTGGGATAGGCATCTTCGATGCGGACCCGGCTGGCGATGGCTGTGTTGCCGAACATCTGATCCGTAAAGGAAGAAAGGGCGTAAACCTGGTGGGGCTCTTCAATTTTTTCCAGCCATTGATTGGCCTTTTGGTCGAGGGGATCGCTGGCCCAGAGTTTGAAGCCTCCCCCCTCAGGACGTCTGTCGCTGCCCACCGTTCGGACGATGCGCTCCGCATGGGCGCGAATTGCCCCTTTGAGGGAGCTGCCGGGAAAATAGACCGTTCGCCCGCCGCCGTGATAGGTTTCGACGAACTCCATATCCGGCTTCGTCGGGTCAGCCCCTTCTTTGCCCGCCTTGATGAGAACAGGGCCATCGGGCTTGAGGGTGAGGCAGAGGGTGCAATGGTTAACGTAGCGTTTGTGCATAGCCTGGGATCCTTCACACCAGAACAGGAGCTTTTGGTTGAGGGGCTTGGGGCGGCAAGCAGTCTGTCCAGTTTGTCAACCGATAGGGGTGGAAAACGCTGACCGTATCGCCAACCGTTGTAGAGTCCATGAAGACCATCGGGATCCCTCCTGACATGAAATAGGGCTAGCGGCGGGGGCCGACCGATTGCCGTTGAGAGGCCGTTGTTAATTTGGCAACCAGGGCTTCCACCCAGTCTTGGCGCAAAGCGGCAGCCTGCTCCGGGCTGAGCGGCTGTCGGGATCCGGCCACCAGCTCTTGAAGGTAGGCCAGCAGCCGTCTTGGATCCCCTTCCGAGTCGAACCAATAGATTGCCGAGATCTGCAGGCGGACAACCCCCAAGCCACGGGAGCGCCCCCCTCCCAGGGGGATCTGTTCCGTTTCCAATTGGTGCAGGCCAATGGCCAAGAGGCCCAGTTCCCATTCCTCGGCATTTTCGACGACGGCATGAAACCGGAAGGGGGTGCTGGCAGGCACCACTTGCAAGTCGTACAGCTTGCCATCTGCCGCCGTTTCCGTATCCCGATCGATGGCCACGCCATCCCGCTCTTGGTACTGGCCAAACCAGGCTTCCGGCACCACGGGCAAATCTCGGATCTGCACCTTGCCGGCCAACCAAGGGGATCCAAACACCTGCGAGACCCAGTCGGTGGCCTCAATGAGCTTTTGAGTCAGAGCCGCATCGTCCCCTTTGTAGTCATTTTTAATTTGGTTGATGATCTGAAATTGCTCGCTGCTGGTCAATTCGCCGGGATCCCTGGCCAGCTCTGGGTTGATGCCCCGCAAGAAACTTTCCAGGCGAGAGCGCATCGCCCCCTTCAAACTGGAGCCGGGAATGAGCGGACGGCCCAGCGCATCCTTGAGAACCGGCAAATCCGAGCCGATGGGTTCGGTGGAGCGGCCCACCCCGATGTGCAGAGCGGTCACGGTGGTGAGGGTGCCGGTGATTTCCAAGCGGTTTTTGAAAACGTCGAACATTGTTCCCTCAAATGGCTGCTCAAGTTAAGGCTTGTACTGCAGAGGTTTGCCATTCCCGAAGCGAGACGGAGCCCTTAATAAAACTCAAGAGGATCCCTAGGATCTGAGCAATTTCTGAGATAAAGTACTCCCTGTCATCGATAAAGAGTTGGTCACCCTCGAGTTTTGCAAATCGCCAGTTGGTTCCTGAGGTTACTGCTCCATAGACACTGTCTACTTGAGAATTGGAGTTCTTGTTAAAGACCTGTGCCCCCACCATACCGGCAACGCACTGGCCCAGACCCCCGATCAAGTCTTCTTTTTTAGCCTCAACGATAATCACCACCGGATCTTGAATGTAGAGTTGGAGAGGGGATAGGCAAATGATGTAGTCGCATAGGCCCACCAACCCCCTCTCCGGATCCACGTTGAATTCCTTGCCGGAAAACAGCGAGATTTGATCCCGACATAGGTACTTCACCTCTCCCAGCACAGGGGCGATGATAAACTCGGAGCGGGCTTTTTCGCTGTTGACCGAGGTGGCCAAGCCGAGATAGCGATCTAGGGTTGTTTTCAAGTAATCGGAGCACTCAGTCGGTGGAACCTCTGCAAACAGGCCATGGATGATTCTTGACCTGAGCTGAAAGGTCGAAATGGCTCTCTCAAGGGTAAAACTGCTGTAGGTCATGGTCTAGGATCCTCCTCCCTCTCGCTTGTACTTGAGGTAGCGGGCCCCATAGCCCAGGTAGCGCCGAATCAAGTCAATTTTGATCTCGTTGACTTTGGGGGATGCTCTTTCAATTCCGGCTTCCCTGGCGATGGCTATAGCCCTTTGATGAATCCAGTTGTCGATGTCTTTGATGATGGCTTCTGCCAAAGAGTCTTTGCCCCGCCCCCACTTGTCACCGCGCCCCACCTGGTAGCGCAAAAAGTTCTTGATCACCTCTGAGCTTTCGGTGGAAGCTGCCACGTGCAATAGGTTGCGATATTGGGCCTCTTCCAATCTGTTGAGACCTCTGAAGTTATCCAAGGCGGCTTGAATTCTGGCGACCAGATCATCTTCGGCCAGCCGGATTTGCCGTTGGATCTTGAGCTCTTGTTCCGATGTGATCTCGCTGGTGGCGAAGGTCATAGCGGGTTCTCCCAGAAATGATGATGGAACGGACTGCAAACTTCGATTTGGCCGAATCCTTCAGCAGTGCGTTCGCCAATCCCCCAGTATTCCATCTCCGCCAAAATCGGGATCCAACGCTCCAGTTGCGTGGTGCTCAGCAGAAAGACGCTGCCCTGCGTGGTTACCAATTCTACATCTTTGAACAGACCCCAGGCAGCGTTCCAGCCGGAGACATAGGCGTAGCTGCTGAAGGCCAGCTCCAAAGCCAGGGATCCATCTTCGCAGTTGGCCTCTTCCTGGAGCATCTGGGGGGTGAGCACGGTGGTGCGTTGCCAGCGCTCTTTGAGAATGGCCCCCGACTGCAGCCCAATGGAGAAATACTGCCGCTCCGGCGGAAGGGGCTGCCAGGGATCCCCGAACACCTGCCATTGTTGCCAGCGCTGCCGCAGCTTTTGGTTAAAGGCTGCCACCCGCTCAGCCAGGGAGGGCTTCGGGGTCCTCAGGTGTCGAGCGGCAAGGCTGACCCGGCCCAGCCCCCGCGACACCCCCCCTCCCAAGGACAAGCGGCGGGCGTGGGTGTTGAGGTAGCGGGTGAGGGTCTCGGCCAGCTCGGGATCCCGCAGGTAGATGTAGCCGCTGAAAAGGGAGCGCTCCAGATGCCCATTGGGGCGGGCTTTGCCCTCGTTCATCACCTCTAGGCTGTAGAGGATTTGGTCGGCAGCAGTGGCGCGGCGACGGTTGATCCCCACCCGCGTGAGCAGGCGCTTGGACACGGCCACCCTTCGGTAGCGGGATCCCTCCTCCTGGCTGTAAAAGCCGCCGAAGGGCTCCACCCTGCCCCCGGAGCCATCCGGCTCTGCCGGATCAAAGGGGATCCCCAGCCGCTGTGAGCAGAAGCGATCCAGGAGCGTGTCGAACACCCCCGTTTTGCCCGCCTCTGAGCGGAAGCCGGGATTGTTTTTCGAGCTGAAGGCCGTGGCCGGCAAGACCTTGCTGCCGGATCCCGGATAGGCGTGGGTAAACACAGCAGGCCGAGCTGCCGTAAACAGGGCGGCCAAATCTCCTTCCAGCGCCTCGGCAGGGCGATGTTGGGTTTGGCTGAGCATGAGGTCGGCCAGAGCACCGCGAATCACGCTGCCGGGAATGTAATCCTGGGCCTCGCTGATGGAGCCGCCCGGCTTTTGCCGACCGATGGCCAAGGGAGACTGAGCCGTTAGGGTGAGTTGAATGGCTTCCATCAGCTCCCTCCCTGGGCCAAGAAAGCCCAATCGGCTGCGGTGGGCTGGAGAGCCTGCAGGGATCCAGGATCCCAGTGCAGCCAGCCCAAACCTGCGGATTTGCTGCCCCCCAGCGCGATCAGGTGGTGCAGGGCCGCCAACAGGAGAGTTTTGCCCCAGGAAGGGCAATCGGGCAAAAGCTGCAGGGATCCGGAAAAAGTCAGCTCAGCCGCGGGAGAGGTCTCAATGAGGTAGAGCCGCTGATCCTCGGCGGTGCGGCGGCGGCGGTTGAGGGTGACCCCAGGGCGAAGAGTTGGTTCCAGAGCTGCTGGCGGCACCTCGCAGACGAGATCCTCCACCCACAGGCGGGCAGGCAGGGCCGGATTGCCGAATATCTGGCAGACCAGACAATGGGATCCGGCGTAGCCCTCCACCTGGTATTCGGGGCGGTGGAAATTTCCTGCGCTGCCCTCCCGCTGCGGACACATGCGCTCTGGGTCGGGAGAGCGGCAAATGGCCCAGCCCAGGCCACGGGCCAGTTTCTCGCACTCGTGGCGCAGCCGCCCCTTCAGTTGGGAGCCGGGAATGATCAGCCTGCCAAAGGCATCTTTGAGCAGGGGCTTATCCGCCAGGGAGCCGCTGGAGCCGCCAGCTCCCACCGCCAGGGCAGAGGCGAGGGTGGCCCTCAAAGGGATAGAGGTGATCGTTCGCCCCGCTTGGGGCAGCTCTGCCAGTCTCACCATCACTCCACCTCCGCCAGAACGGGCCGACCCTCGGCCTGGGGCTGTTTTTGCACAAAGGCGTACAAATCCACCAGATCCCGCCAGATGGTTTCATAGGTTGGCGTTGACGAGGATACCTGTGGCTCAACATACATCCAGGGGGGAAGGTGGCCGTCGTTGGTTTTGGCCTTGCACCAGGTGCGCTCAAAAGCCTCCATCAGCGGCTGCCCCTTTTTGCCCAGGCGGCTGCGGAAATAGAGATAGTTGAGGGTGGCGGTGCGTTTGCCTTTTTCCAAGAAGCTGCGAATCTGATAAAGCTGGGAGCGAGGAAAATTGGCCTCCTGCAGGGCTTGTACCGTTCTCAGCAACCCGTGGATTTCCGGGACGGTATAGGGGCCGGCGTAGAGCTTGAGGGTGTGGCTGTTCTGGCGGATCTCCAGAGCTTCCCGACGAAAATCCTGGATGCTGGAGACAACCAGGGCGACCGACTTCAACGAGAGAAAGTCGATGGTGGCCACAGAGCAGTCCTTGTCTTTGGGCTTCAGCTTTTTCGCGTAGCTCTTGGCGGATTTCAACAGTTGTTCGGTGAGCTTTTCGGCGTAGTAAATGGGGGTGTCTTCCGAGGCGATCAGCACCCCCACCGAGGCGGAGAGCC
This sequence comes from Synechococcus sp. R6-5, assembly GCF_047461775.1. Lineage (NCBI taxonomy): Bacteria > Bacillati > Cyanobacteriota > Cyanophyceae > Synechococcales > Synechococcaceae > Synechococcus > Synechococcus sp. R6-5. Next base: position 3,329 of record NZ_JANSHV010000166.1, on the reverse strand, counting down.
GACAGAGCTTCCGATCTGCCGCCGGGTAGCGGTGAGGCACCTTGCCGGAAGATTGAGCTGCATAGGTTGCCGAGGTGTCCAGCAGGAGCTGCTCAAACTGCTCACAGAAGGTGGCGGCAATTTCCAGGGCTTTGTGGGCAGGCACCACCACCAACACATCGTCTCCGCCGATGGTCAGGATCTCGAAGGGGTGGATCCACTCGCCGTTGCGGTCTCTGCCGGTTTCCGGATCTGGGGATAGGCCGTGCAGCCGATGGGCCTGCAGGTGCTGGGCGAGGGCGTGGTAAACGGCTTTTTCCGTTGCCTCGGAAACATCCCGGCTAAATTGTCGGTAGGCTTCTGGGGTTTGGATCTGCTGCACATAGCCCCCCATGTCGTTGCCATCGGCGTAAAGGTAAGCCACAAAGCCCTGGCTGCCCAGGCTGGCGTTGGCCACTTCCCGTAGAGATTGGGCCTCGCCGATCCCCTGGACAGATCCCTGATGGGGCTGCAAATAGCGCTCCCGGTAGGGCTCGCCGGCGGGAGAGTTGAGAAAGCGGGCAAATCGCGTTACCCAGCTTTCCACAAAGCCGGGATCCCAGGTGGGGAACTTGCGGAACCACCCTTGCTTGCCTGTTTCAATGCGCTTGGCCTGGCGACCCACCAGGGCTTTGCGAGCGGTGGCTTCCGAGAGCCAGGGCTGATCGACCAGGTCGGCTTTGGCGATGGCAGGGCGACGGTCGGTGCTGTCGCGGCGCAGGTAGGGATGGGTTTCAAAAAAGGCGGGATGGGCGCGGCTGGGGCGACCGGGATCCGGATTGCCGTTGCGGCGGTGGTTGAAGCGGGCGGCCAGGTAACCCACCAACTCGTTGAAACTTTTGCGGTCTTGAAATCTGGCTTCGCTGCCATCCCCAAAATAGGCTCTCACCAGGGGATGGGTTTTGTGTTGCGCCAGCCAATCCAGCCAGGGGGTGCGTTCGATGGGATCCCGCAACAGGCCGTAGCGCAGTTCCAGCAGCCGAAAGGCGGATCCCACGGCGCAGGCGTTAGCGGTGAGGGTTTCTTCGGTGTAGCGCCGCTCGATGGCCTCACAGAGATCGTCCACATGGGCCGCCGGGCAAAAGGCCAGGAGATTGCCCCCGGTGGAGTAGATGATGAGCTCCGGGATCAGGGCTTGCGCCAAAGCCGGGTAGTGCTGCTGCAGCCAAGGCCGGATCTGCTCGGCCACATAGGCCCTCAGCTCTGCTTGAGACTCTTTCCCCAAACCTTCCCATCCCAGGTAGGTTTGCTCGGGATCCCCGAAAAAGGCGGGCAGATCCACCAGGTTAATGCGATCCAACAAAGCGGAGGCCCCGCGGATTTCCGACAGCTTGGCCGACTCGAAGACATAGCTCTTGATCTTGGTGGCCCCCCCGTAAACCAAGCCGATGCGGGTTGTCTGCTGCCACAGCTCCGGGTAGCGGGATTGCAGCTCCGCCGGGGTTCTGGGAAAGGTCTTCGCCGCCATGCTCTCCTGAAATTGGCGCACCTGAGCCAAAATGGGCCGTAGCTCTTCTGGGATCCCGGCCTCGTTGTCGGCGCGAACGGCGGCCCGCATCTGCTGCAAGGTCTCCAGGGCAAACTGGGGATCCCGCTGTTCTCCCCACGCCAGGCACCAGGCCAAGGCAACAGGAACGGGAGAGGGAGCAGAAGTAGGGGTCATGAGCAGCACCTGCGAAATGCGAAAAAGGAAGACAAGTCTTGGACAGGGCTTCCATCGGCTGCGACGGACAGATCCCTAAAGGCTGGGGGCAATTGGCCTCGATTTTTAATCCTTCGCGGAAGACCAAAGCCCTTCAAAAAAGGGTTTGCCGGTTGGGTGGGTAACCAATCGAATCAAGCCGAGAGATGCCATTGAGGTTACCGATTGTTTCAGCCATATCCGATAAACGCTCTCGCCTCATGGTTTTCAGTCCTCTAGCTTGCTAGCAGTATAGATCGAGTGCGATGGGTTGCAGACGATTTCAAGGCTTTCTTCAGATTGTGAGATTTTTTCTGCCTGTACAACGGGCAATTCGAGAGTAAACCCAATAAGAAGGGATCCCTTCTAAAATTTTCTCAATGGAAAGTTGGGTTTTGTGTTGATTGTTGCTGTGGACTGGGAATGGGCTGTGCCTATGCTGAGTTTCTCAGAGCCATCTGCTGATAGAGAAGCGAACGGCAAGTGGCCGACGGGATCCGAGTTGGTGGGGATCACCTTGGAAGTTCAGGCTCCTCGGTCTTACCTGCTGGATCCTCACTATGCCAAAGGGCTGCACGCCTGGTTCTTGAGCCAGGTGCAAGAGACAGACCCGCAGCTATCGGCCTATTTGCACGATGGAGAATCGGAGAAACCTTTTACCCTCTCCCGGCTGATGGGGCCGTTCCGCGAGCAGGGGGGGCGACCGCTGATCCCGCCTCATCTCCCCTTCCGCTGGTGGATCACCGGCCTCAACCCGCCGGTGGTGGAGTGGCTGCGAGGGTGGTGCCAACGGCTGCCCACCTGGCTGGAATTGCGGGGATCCCCGCTGCAGATCCTGGGATGGCAGATCTCGATCCCCCCGCGCACCTATCGTCAACTGTTGGAGCAGCCTCTTTCCCCCCGCTCCTGGAGCCTTTCCTTCGTCTCGCCCACCAGCTTTCGCCACCGGGGCCACCATCTGCCGCTGCCGATCCCTCGCAACCTGTTCCACAGCTATCTGCGCCGTTGGAACGATTTTTCCGGTCTGCCCATCGAGGCGGAGCCTTTTCTGGATTGGGTGGATGGGGAAGTGATCATCCAGCGGCACCGTCTGGAATCGGTCAAAACCACCGCAGGTCGCCAGGGATCCGTGACGGGATTCATCGGCTGTGTGCAGTTGGCTGTCTCCTCCCGTGCGCCTGAGCTGTTGCAGCAGCAGCTCCAAGCCCTGATCCACCTTGCCCCCTACTGCGGCACCGGCCACAAAACCCCCTTTGGGCTAGGGCAAACCCGCCTGGGTTGGTTGGCCGAAGAGCTACCCGCCTCCCCTGTCCCTTCCCGGGAAGAGCAGGTGGCCCAGCGGATCGAGGAGCTGAGCGCCCTCTTTCTCAGCCAGCGGCAACGACAAGGGGGATCCCGCGCCGAAAAAACTGCCCAACTGTGGGCGACGATCCTGGCCCGCCGCGAAGGTGGAGAGAGCTTACAACAGATCGCCGCTGATTTGGAGATGCCCTACGAGACGGTGAAGACCTATGCCAAGCTGGCCCGCCGCTCTCTCCAGTCTGGATCCCAGGACTACTCGTCGAGCAGTCTTCCCTAGATGACTTGAGGTACTTTGTTGAGCCTGATACATTCACGCTGAACTCTCCTG
>NZ_JANSHV010000165.1:0-4483 GCF_047461775.1 Synechococcus sp. R6-5 | reverse complement strand
GCAGTGTTCAGCGTAAATGTATCAGGCATGCTGATGATGTTCACCACGGTGTTCACCACCAAAGGGCCCCAGCCCGAGGATTCTCAGTCGGATCCCCAAAAGGGGCGAGCCTAGCCCAAGGCCCGGTGACGGGATCCCTGGCATCCAGCTACATGCCTTCATGGGTTGTCAGTCTGGGCCGAGAGAGAACTAGTCCCGCTCCTGTTGGCGGAGCCGCTGCAGAAGCGAGAGGGGTTTCTCTTCCTCTGGCCCTTTCTTTTCAGTCGCAGTTGGCAGGGCGGTTGTTTCTGTTTTCTGAGGTTCGAGCAAGAGCTTGGCGGCTTCTGACTCAACGGCTGGAGGGCGAGCCGGGTTCTCCCCTTGTTGGCCGGGCAAGGGAACAGACTCCAGAGTGGCCAGCAGAGCTTGAATATGGCTGTGGGTTTCGGGATGGTTGCTGGCGGCATGGGCCAAGAGGGTGAGCTGCTCTTTGGCAGCGACCAGGTTCCCCAGCTTGAGATCCACCAAGGCCAGTTGATAGCGAGCCTTAAAGCCACTGGGATCCACCTCTACCGAGCGTTGAAAGGCGGCGCGGGCCTCCGCCAGCTTGCCCTGACGGGCATAGATCAAGCCGAGGTTGAAAGGCACGTTGGGATCCCGTTCGCTGGGCAGCACCAAGGTTTTTTCTTCCAGTTCAATTGCGCTCCGGTAGGCGTTGATGGCCAAGGTATGGAAGCCCATCTGCAGATAGCGAGCTCCGTCTTCCTTCAGTTGGGCGACCGTCGGCTCCCCTGTCAGTAGGGTCATGGGCGGTTGCGCGTAGGCGGGCATGGCCACCGCCAAGCTCAGCAGGCACCCCACCGTTTTCAGGCCTAAGGGTACAGCCTGACGACCAATCTGCTGCCTATTCATCACCATGATCTGTTTCCTCCAACCACATCAACACCACTTCATTCCACCCCTCTGGGCCGGGGAGCTGAGCCAATTGCCATTGAGGCAGGGCCTCACTCCAGAGACTATCCGCAATGGGGCTGGGAAGCACCACTTTTTGTTCCGACCATCGCAAAAAGGCCACATCTGGCGGGGAACACCCAATGCCCAAAGCTTTGATAGGGCCCAGATGCCGTTGGTAGCAATCCAGCAGCCGCTGCACCGCCTGTTCCCCCGGTAACCAATTGGGTTCTGCGGCCATCGTTGGCTGCATCCATCCGGTCAGATACCATTGCGGCAGGCTAGAGAAGTGAAGCTGACGCACCCGCAGCAGATGTTGGGTGAGGTTGGCTTCTTGCTGGGCAAAAGCTTCCCGCAGGGTTTCGGGATCCCCGGAATAGCTGAAAATCTCACTGTACTCTCGCTGCTGCGCCCGCTCTGCCTCTTCCAAAGGGATCCCAGTGGCAGCGGCCAGTTCAGAGGCAGTCCAATCCCCAAACCCGATCAAATCCAAGTGGGACTCTTGACGCACCTGTTGCAGGATGCTGCGCAGGCGAGAATAGGGCAGACCCAAAGCATACACGTAGTAGGGCGGTCGGTGTTGCCACTGCTCGTCTAGGATGCCCGCCGGGAAGTAATGCTCGGGAACGTAAACGGCAGAGCCATCCTCACAGATGAACGGATGCTCCAGGCGTAACTGCCGCCGCACATGTTCCAGTTGAGCGCGGGTGCGCAGGCTGTAGAGCACCAAGGGAATGGAGCGGCGCTCTAGGGCAGCCAAGGCTTGTCGGGCAGCACCATAGCTGTTGGACTCCAGATCCAGCAAGCTGCCATCCAAACTGGTAAGGACAAGTCGCATAGGCGCAGGAAAGGGAAAGGCGCTGGCCCCGTCAAAATTTCAAGCAGCACGACCGGCTGAAGCGTCCTACAGTACCCATGATCCAATAGCTTGACCAATCTGAGGGGGGTTAGCCTCAAATGCTCTCCCTCAAAGCATCTGGGTGAATGGGCAATCCGTGCGCCAGAAGTGGTAAAAGCTCGATTGAGCACTACAGAATGCGTGTGTCGCCGAAGATCTTGGCTCAAAAACCAGCAGCAGAGAAGACAGACAGATTGAGTGGGTCAGTGGCTAGTTCTCTGTGCCGAAGGCGCGATCCCCTGCATCCCCCAGCCCGGGCAAAATGAACCCTCGATCGTTCAGCCGCTCGTCGATCATGGCGCAGAAAATTTGCACCATCGGGTAGTGGGATCCCAACCGCTGTAACCCTGGGGGCGCTGCCAATGCGCAGACAATCCGGACCAAGCTGGGATCCGCCCCCCGTTTTTTTAGCTCATCCAAAACCCAGAGCAGCGTGCCCCCGGTGGCCAACATCGGCTCGGGAATGAGAATGCGCATCTGCTCAGGGATCCGCTCTGGAAGGCGATTGAGGTAGCAACTGGCCTGCAGCGTTTCCTCATCCCGCACCATGCCAATGTGAAAGATCCGCGCCTGGGGCAAAAGGGCCTGACAGCCTTCCAGCATCGCCAAGCCAGCCCGCAATACAGGCACAATGCCCAGCAGGGTATCCGGCGCGATGACCTCTGCGGCAACGGGTTCCAAAGGGGTTTGCACCTGAACGGTCTGGGTGGGGATCCACTCCCGCATCGCCTCATAGGTTAGCCAGCGGCCCAGCTCCGACATGGCCGTGCGAAACAGGGGCATGGGCGTCTCCGCATCCCGAGCCACGGTTAGCCAGTGCTTAATGAGCGGGTGAGGGGGGACATAGACACGAAGCTGCTGACTTGCCACGGGAGAATGCCTCAATCTGGGCGGTAGCATAGCGGGTTGCCTTAGCAGAAAGCAAGCTCTAGAAAGCAAGCTCTCCAATTGGCCGCAACTCCATCCCGACCGGGGATAAATTGCCAACAGCTCCGGCAAATGCTCAAGGGGTGGGGCTCTTTGACCCAGCAAGATTGCGGCAGAATGAGATCTGCAGGTTACTTCGAGCGCCGGTCATGTTCGGTGGCTACAGGTTTGGGATAGACCAGGGCAAGGCTGGTTTCGGGTTTTGTTCCTCTTGCCATTTGCGAACTGAGGTGCTGGCCCCAGGGCAGCTTGGCCTCCCGCCGATGGAACCGAACGCCAACGGCTCTCGTCTGCAAGTGCCGGTAGCCGGAGATACCGCTCTGCCCAAGGGTTTCTGGCTTAATGGGGTGTCGCAAGTTACAGCCTGTTCACAAATTAAGGGATACAAAACTTAAGGGATACAAAACATCGTGTTTCTGAGGCTTGACTCCGATGAGGTTTAGAACAAGTAGGTTTACAACCGTATCCGTAGCCCCTCAATAGGCTGTACCTGCATCTTTGGCCCCCTCACACCCTGCAAGGATTAGGTTAGGAAGAATGGATATGGCTTCGCCTCAACCCTCTGACTCGAACACCAACGCTCTGAGCCGCCGTCAACTTCTCAAGGTGGGGGCCGCAGCCCTTGGGGGCGGTCTGCTGGCGGCAGGGGGCGCCCAAGCTCAGCGCAAACCCTCTCCCACCCTGATCGTGGCTCAGGGATCCGGCCTGGATCGCGTTTCCTATGCTACCAACTGGTATGCTCAGGCGGAACATGGCGGCTTCTATCAGGCGGTGGCGACCGGCATCTACCGCGAGCATGGCCTGGATGTGACCATCAAGATGGGTGGCCCCGGCATCAACATCACCCAAGTTTTGGCCGGTGGAGCTGCCGAGTTTGCCATGGGGGGAAGCACAGGGGTGATCAATGCTGTGCGAGAAGGGATCCCTTTGGTGTGTGTGGCAGCCATTTTCCAGAAAGACCCGCAGATCATCATGACCCACCCCGGCACCCAGCGCTTTGAAGAGCTCAAGGGCCGGCCCATTTTCGTCTCGAAAGGGGGGCTTGCCACCTACTGGCCCTACCTAAAGGCCCGCTTTGGCTTCACCGACGATCAGGTTCGTCCCTACAACTTCAACCCCGGCCCCTTTTTGGCGGATCCCAGCTCAGCTCAGCAAGGCTATCTGACATCCGAGCCTTTTGCCATCCAACGGGAAGGGGGATTTGAGCCGGTGGTCTTCCTCCTGGCGGATTTGGGCTACAAACCCTATGCCACCACCATCGAAACCCGTCGCCAACTGGTGGAAACCAAGCCCGACTTGGTGGAGCGATTCGTGGATGCCTCTATCAAAGGCTGGTACAGCTTCTTGGAGGATCCCCGTCCGGCCTATCGCTTGATCAAGCAGGACAACCCGGAGATGACCGATGCCCAGTTGGCCTACAGCTTCGAGAAATTGCAGGAGTACGGCATCATCTTGTCCGGCGATGCGTTGGAAAAAGGCATTGGCGCCATGACCGACAAACGCTGGCAAGACTTCTTCGACAGCATGACGGTGGCCGGCGTATTTGAGCCAACCATCAACTACCGGGCTGCCTACACACTGGACTTCGTCAATAAAGGCACTGCCTACTACACTGCCTGACGGACTTCCACCCTTGGCGCTTCTCAGCCCAAGGGATCCCCCCTCGCCCCCAGCCCCTCTTCCACCAAGGGAGAGGGGAACTATAATCATTTCAAACTAGATTGAGAC
>NZ_JANSHV010000164.1:0-1237 GCF_047461775.1 Synechococcus sp. R6-5 | reverse complement strand
CCCACACGGGGTTGAAAGGGGGGGGATTCGCAGGCAGATTGTCAACCGTTTCCGTTCCACCGAACGCACGGGCCGATCCGTCGGTATCATGATCATGGAAGGATCGCGAGACACGGAGGATGGTATGTCCCGCACGTCCACAGAACGGTTGCTGCAGCAGCAGATCCAGACCCTCTTCCCGCGCTTGTCGCGTCACCGGCGCCGCGCCCTGGCCCGCTGGGTCTTGGGCGCCTTATTGGCGGGGAGCGCCAATCGTCCCGCGCTGGTGCCGGCGCTCGCCACTGCCGGGATCGCCCGCGCCGCCACCCTGGCGGACGCCTGGGATGCCTGGATCGCCGCCCCGGCCCATCTCATAAACACCGCCGACCCACCCGCAGCGGGTGCGCCACCGGTGGTCAGTCCGCTGGCGTGCGGCGCCGACCTGCTCCGCTGGATTCGCGCGCACTGGACCGGCGGACCGCTGGTGCTTGGGCTGGATGCCTCCCATCGGCGCGATGACGTCGTTCTGCTGCGCATGAGCGTCCTCTATCGGGGCACCGCCCTGCCGGTCGCCTGGGTGATCGTCCCGGCGAACCAACCGGGTGCGTGGGAACCGCACTGGGAGCGGATGCTGCGCTGGGCCCGCAGCGCGCTGCCGCTCGACCAGGAGGTCCTCACGCTGGCGGATCAGGGGTTGTGGAGCCCCCGGCTGTGGCACGCCATCCGGTCGCAGCAGTTCCATCCCATCATGCGGGTGCGCACCACGTCGACCTTCGCGCCGACCGGTCAGGCGCGCCAGTCGGTGCTGCGCCTGGCGCCCGGACCGGGGCATGGATGGGTGGGCGTGGGGGTCGCCTTCAAGCACGCACCCAAGCGGATTGCGGGCACGCTGGCGGTGGCGTGGGGCGCCGACCATGCGGAACCGTGGGTGCTGCTGACCGATCTGCCGCCCGCGCAGGTGGATGCCGCGGGGTCTGCCCTGCGCAGTTGGGACGAGGCGGGCTTCCGCCAAAGTAAGTCGATGGGCTGGGACTGGCAACGCGGTCAGGTGACGGACCCGGATGCAGTCGCCTGGCAGTATCTGGTAGTGGCGACGGTCACGCTGTGGACGGTGGCCGTCGGCACGCGGATCGAAGATGCAGAACAGCAGGGGGTTCCGCCCGGTCGCCTGAAGCGGGCGCCGCCGACGACGGGCGCGCCGCCGCGCCGTCGCTGGAGCGGCACGGCGCAGCGGGTGATCAGCCTGCTCCGGCGGGGG
>NZ_JANSHV010000163.1:0-5125 GCF_047461775.1 Synechococcus sp. R6-5 | reverse complement strand
GCGGGGCTCCTGCGATTTCTAGCTGAACTCCCCTCTCCCTCTGGGAGAAGGGTTTAGGGGTGAGGGTTGACGGCTTTCAAGATTGAAAAAGGCGGGAATAGAGCTGTTGGTGGACTTGACAATCGCGTTCTTGTAGGAGGGTGAAGCTGCCCAAAGCCGGCCAGCTGGGGGAGAGGTTTGGCCTTTCGGCCCGCTTCACAACCGGCAGGATCTCTTGGTGTACCACTGCCTCGATGGGCTCGTACAACTGAGCCAATAGGCTTTGCCCCTCGGTATGCCCCAAAGGCACCAAGCGCACTGCCGCCGAGACCAGCCCAGTGAGGGAGGAGAACAAGAAGGCACGCAGGGTATCTTCCAACCCAATGCCCGCCTGAGCGCAGATCCAGCCAAACACCACGGAATGATGCAGTGGATCCCCCTCTGCCTTGGGGACAGAGATTCCCCAGGTGCGTTCTGCCAGTTGAGCTAGGCGTTTCCCCAAATCTAGGCTGGCTTGGCGCGGCTCTGCCGCCCAACGGGTTGCTTGCAGCTGTTGCTGCAGCTTCTCCACTCCCGACTCGGATCCTAATCGGGATAGACGATGGGCCAAGGCACAGGCTCTGCCCTCGGTGGGGGCTAAGCCCATGTGCAAAACCCCCAACAGGTACTGCTGCACCCCAGCCCGATCGCGAAGTTGACCCGCTTGAACGGCAGCTTCCAAGCCCCAGGAGTGGGAATAAGCCCCAATCGGCAGGGCAGAATCGGTGAGCTGTAGCAACAGATAGAAAGTGCCGCTGGATCCTGGAGAAGTAAGTTGGGAGGAGAGCTCACCACGCATCTTCACCAAGCCTTAGCGGGGGCGGATCAGGCCATAGCCGCCATGGTTGCGGACGTAGATAACGTTGATCTCGCCATTTTCGATATTGCGGAAAACGTAGAAGTCGTGATCCACCAGCTCCAACTGGTGCAACGCTTCCTGAACCGTCATGGGTGGCATGGCGAAGTACTTGGTGCGCACCACCTCTGCGGGTAACTCCGCTTGCCGTTCCGTATTTAGCGGATCGGTGACGGGCTGCTGGGCCACTGCCACGGAGGTTTTGGGGGTGTGGCGGACGCGGTGAATGCCGTTCCGTTCTTTGTATTTGCGCAACTTGCGGGCCAGCTTGTCGGCCACACGGTCGATGCTGGCATAGAGGTTTTCGCTGCTTTCTTCCGCCCGGATCACGGTGCCATTGGCGTAGACGGTCACTTCGGCAGATTGGCTGGCACTGATACGGGGGTTGCGGGCTACCGATAGATTGACATCAACCTCACTGGTGATCTGGGCAAAATGACTGACAGCACGCTCAATTTTTTCTTGAACGTAGCTGCGGATGGCGTCGGTAATCTCGACGTTTTTCCCTTGGATCACAAGCTTAGTCATGAGGACTCTCCCAGTCATGTCGGTTTATACCTGAGATAGCGCCTCATCCCCACCCGGGATCCCTCTAACTCTGGAAAGCGATCCCAGCTCACAGGCGACGTCAGCCCTTTAATTGGCAAAAATGGAGCCCTGTCATCAAGGGTGAGCAGATCGGCTTTGGGAGTGGCACTAACCTCTTGGGTTAAGTCTAGGTTAACATCTCGCTCAAGGATCTCTGCCAGAGGTTAAGAATAAATTTAGGCTCTCTTAATGTTTCAGAGATGTTGAATTCCAGATTTTCCCGAATCGCAGGAGCTCTGTAGAGAAGCGGGATCCCCGCCCTGCAAGACATGCACTTCTATTGGCTGTGTTGAGTGTCTTTGGGAAAGGTTTTTTAGAGTTTAAGTTGCAAGTTCCCCAGTCAAAAGCCAAATCTATCATCAAACCCATAGACAGATCTAGCCTGCTAAAAATCTTCCTGAGCTGGATTTTGAGTTGGTTAAACAATGTCTCTAACTCTGACCTGTTTTTGAGAGACTGAAGGTGGGCCGTATTGCCCATAAGCTCGGCAATCCAGATGCTTCAGCTTTCCTCCAGGGTATGTTGGTATTATCCTACAGCCTAGCAGCATCTTGATTGGATAGCCATTGACAGCAAAAATGAAGGGATATTGATATAAATTAAGTTTTTTATCGATTTTTTATCAATATGAGGCTTTCGACTTGAGAGATGGTGTTGTTGTCGGTATTAGCTTTGACAAGCCTGTTGTTCACTGTTCCATGCTGTAAGGTTTCTATCGGAGAGCTACATAAGTACATAAGAACTTGGAACTCGGTTCTGCCGCTGCAGTCACCTTGAGGAGCGGTGGGGAGAAGGCCAACTCTTTCCGGGGTGGCTGAAATGCTACCCTCGAAACCAGCTTGGTGTGCAAAAGGTGGGGCAGACTGGGTGGGCGGAGGGATCCCGTTGAAGGCGGCAGAGCTTTTAGACAGAGCAGAAGAGGCTCTACAGGAGCAGTTTCAGGCGGTGGAGAAGACCCTCAGAGAGAACCTGGCGCGGGTGCTGCGGGCCTTTCGCGACCAGCGGGTGGGATCCCATCACTTTGCCGGGGTGTCGGGGTATGGCCACGACGACCAGGGGCGGCAGGTTTTGGATCGGGTGTTTGCCCAGATTATGGGCTGTGAGGCAGCAGTGGTGCGGCTGCAGATGGTGTCTGGTACCCATGCCATCGCCTGTGCTTTGTTTGGGGTGCTGCGTCCGGGGGATGAGCTGCTGGCGATTACCGGCCCCCCTTACGACACCCTTGAAGAGGTCATCGGTCTGCGGGGTTCCGGGCGGGGATCCCTACGGGAGTTTGGCATCGGTTACCGCCAGTTGGATTTGCGGGAGGGAACTGTCGATTGGCAGGCCCTGAAAACCGCCCTCAGACCGCAAACCCGCTTGGTTCACATTCAGCGGTCCTGTGGCTACGATTGGCGGCCCAGCTTTTCCATTGCCCAGATTGCCGAGATGATCCAAATGGTCAAAGCGCAAAACCCCGAAGTTGTGGTTTTTGTGGACAATTGCTACGGCGAATTTGTGGAAACCCAGGAGCCAACCCATGTGGGCGCAGATCTGATTGCCGGATCCCTGATCAAAAATCCGGGGGGCACCCTCGTTCCCGCAGGGGGCTATGTGGCCGGGCGGGCAGAGCTGGTGGAGCAAGCCGCTTGTCGGTTAACGGCTCCGGGCATTGGTTCGGAGGGGGGGGCAACTCTAGATCTCAACCGCCTTCTGTTTCAAGGCTTGTTCTTGGCCCCGCAGATGGTGGCCGAAGCGGTGAAGATCGCCCATCTGGCGGCGCAGGTGTTTTCTGATTTGGGCTACCCGGTCTCGCCTCTGCCTCAAGCTCCTCGCACCGATATCATCCAGGCCATTCAATTGGGATCCCCGCAAAAGCTGCAGGCCTTTTGCCACGCCATTCAAAACAGTTCTCCTGTGGATTCCTACCTCACCCCAGTTCCGGAGGTGATGCCCGGTTATGCAGACCCGGTGGTGATGGCAGCAGGCACCTTTATTGCCGGGAGCAGTGCAGAACTCTCTGCCGATGGGCCGATGCGGGATCCCTACACCGTCTACTTGCAGGGGGGAACCCATCTCTACCATGGGCGGCTGGCCCTAGAAGCCGTCTTGCAAGCTTGGGAAACCCTGTAGGCCAACAGTTTGCTCTCGGCTGAAACAGCAAGGAAGGGGCAAGCCAACAACCTCAAAACTCAGCACGAAGTTGGCAGAAGTTGTCGTCTCTGACCAACTTTTCGCTCAATCAATCAGGGGGTAGGATCAGTCTACAGTTGCCATTCTTTAGAAAGGGATCCCTTCCGATGTTGAGCTGGTATCGTTCTTGCGCATCTCCTCGCCGTTGGGGATCCCGTTTGACTCTGGCTCTGGTGGCATTGGGGTTGGCCGGCGGCTGTCGGCTGCTGGATCGGGTGGGAGAGAGAGGCTTGCCGGTGGGATCTGCGCTGACCCGTTCTGCTCTGTGGAGAGGCAGCCAAACCGTGACGGGAGCGCTGGAGGTGGGAGATCAAGTCAGCCGCCAGTACGGCAGCTTTTGGGATGGGATCCCCGTCACCGCTGAGCCGGGGCAGATTTTAATTGCGGCCCTAGAGAGCGAAGATTTTGATGCTTATCTGGAGCTGGTGGACGGCCAAGGGCGGGTGATTGGCTTTGACGATGACTCTGGCCTGGATGTGAATGCCCTGTTGGCAGTGCGTCTGCCGGAGGGAGGCACCTATACCCTGCGGGCCACCAGCTTTGAGCCGGAATCCACCGGCAACTACCGGCTCACCTATATCCTCACCCAGGTAGATTGGCAGGAAAGCCTATCGGGCCGTCTGCAGGAGGGATCCCTTCAGCATCCTGAGGATGGCAGTTGGATGGACGAATATCCCATTGCCGCCCGCGCCGGCCAGATCCTGATCGCTTCCATGACCAGCTCCGATTTCGATGCCTTTTTGCAGCTGCTGGATCCCAGTGGAGAAGTCAGGGCTTGGGATGATGACCAAGGGGGTGGAACCGATGCTCTGATGATTGCCTTTCTGCCCCGCACCGGCACTTATACCCTGCGGGCCAACACCCATAAGCCACGAGAAGAAGGAGCCTATAGGTTACAGTACGCCTTGCGCTAGTCCCTGCTCGCCCAGATTCCCTGTCTTACAGCTTGGATAAGGGGGCTTGTGAACCTTCTGATGCTGATGTCGAGATTTTGACAGGAATCATCGTTTTTTAACGCCTAATGTTGATATATGTCATGATATATGTCAGGAGTTGCCAGTTTACCTTCCTAAGATCCTCACAAAGCCAGAAGGGGCACTGCTTGCTGAGCTTTGTGGGAAAGCATAACATCTTATCCTAAGTTGTGACGGAGCTGAAATATTGTCCTCGGGGATGAGGTCTTTTTTCTAGAATCGAATCGATGGCCTAGACCATTCTTTTGCAGTTCAGCCCCTATCTCCACAAAATGGATGCCATGACTCCTGAAATGGTACGCCAGTTTTGGTCTTTGGTCAGCGAGATTGGCAGGCCAGATTGGCTCACAAAGCGTGACGATGACTTGGTGAACCTGCTTCTGAGCGCCTGTCAGAAAAAACACGCCCTCAGCAGTGTCGATGCCTCAATTCTCAATCGCTACATCAGCATTCGCTTGCCCTTGATTCGCGATATCCTCGTGGATTAAACCTAGGTCGTGTTGATCTTATGTTAGGA
>NZ_JANSHV010000162.1:0-5253 GCF_047461775.1 Synechococcus sp. R6-5 | reverse complement strand
GCGGGGCTCCTGCGATTTCTAGCTGACGACAGAAGTCCAGCAGTTCCTCCAGGGTGGGCACAATGGATCCCAGTTGGGTGACATCATTGCCCAACATTTCCCCAAAGCCGCCTGGTTCCAGGAAATCTCGCTGCATATCGATGATCACCAGGGCCAACTGAGACAGGCCGGGAACTTCATACTCGTAGGGCAAGGCCGGGATCCGAACCATAGAGACCCACAGTTGGGATCAATGCTGGGGCGGGGATCCTGCCTCGGCCAGGCCGATTTCCCTCAACCGCTGGGCCAAGTATTCTCCGGCAGTCAGGGAAGGAAACCGAGGGATCCCGCCGGTGCGGGCCACACAAGTCGGCAAGGGTGTGAGATCCACTTCTGCACGCGGATGCACAAAGAAGGGAATGGAAAAGCGGCGCTCTTGGGGGTTGTCGGGGTTGGTCACCCGATGGGTGGTGCTGCGCAGCAGGCCATTGGTGAGGTTTTGCAGCATATCCCCGGCATCGACAATGATCTGACCGGGCAGAGCCGAAATGGGCAGCCAAGATCCATCTCGTTGCAGAAGTTCTAGCCCTGGCGCGGTGGCTTCACACAAGAGCGTGATCAAGTTGATGTCTTCATGGGCTGCAGCTCGTAAACTCTGGGGAGGGGCTTCAGCAGGGATCGGCGGATAATGAATCACCCGCAAGAGATTGGCTCCTCCTTCCGCCGCTTTGGGCAGGTATTCGGCAGGCTCCCCCAGATACAGAGAGATTGCTTGCAACAGTCCCTGGGCACAGGTTTCCAATTGGGCGAACAGCTCTAGCATCACCCTGCGAAATTGGGGCACCTCCCGAGGCCAGATGTTGGCAGGAAGGTGGGGATCCCCTTCGCGCCCGATGTGCCAAAACTCTTTCATGTCAGGATAGGGATGATCTTTGGCGTGTTCTTTGCCGAAGTGGGTGTACCCTCGTTGCCCCAGCAGGGCCGGATCCTCATAGGCTCTCTTGGTCGGCTCTGGCAAAAGAAAAACCGCTTCTGCCACCTCATAGGCTTCCCGGATCAATTCCGGCGATAGGCCATGGTTGACCAAGGCAAAAAAGCCAATCTGCTGCAGGGCTTCCCCCACCTGGCGGACAAACTGCTCCCGCTCACCTGACGTTCCTTTCTGAAAGGCGGCAAAATCGACAACCGGCAGAGTCTGGCGTTGGGGAGTGGTTACCACGGCAAAAGTCGTCTCCGGCGAAGAGTCAACGCTATTTCTAGGCAGCGGGCTTGGTACCCTATGCTATCCTTCCTAAGAAGCCAAGGGGAGAGTTCTGAATCGAAGACGGTCTGTTCGGGGTTCATCTACAATATCTAGAGTCTAAAGCTGCTCAGCTACTTGCCTTCCCACAAGATGCAGGTAGAATCCTGCCGGACAGCCTCTGTCCCTTTTGTCTGGAGATTGCACCTTAGTAGCGATTAGTAGTGACCTGTGCCCTTTTCGGGAAGGCTGTGATAGAGTCGATAAAAGCAAAGTTATGACTGAGTTTTCCCCAAGAGCAGTTTGAGCGCTGGGTAGGCGAAATGGAGGGAGTTGTTCTGTTGTTGCAGTGGCTTAACTTGGTAAGGCAGGGCAGGCTACTTCTTCCCTCTTTAGCCGATTAAAGTTTTTGTGAAGTTAGGGATTAAGTTGGGGTCTCTGTTGCTTGTCAGCTATAACCGCGCCTAGAATTGCCGAGGATTGATGTTTCTGGAGATGGTTTGCAGACACTGTTGATGTTGCTTTCCTTTTGCCTACTCTCAATCTGTTGACCTTTCGAGACCGACTGCTCTATGACAGACACTCATCCCTGTGCCCCCTGTATTGTGAATACGGGAACTTTGGTGAACAAGCGGGATATTTACCGACTGCTATCCGATTTGGCCCGTGTTCGCTACTTTGATATCGTCGATGGCTCGGTACGGAAGCAGGGGGAAGGCTGCGTGGTGGATGTTTTTCAGGATCCCACTGCTGCCACACTGGTGGTAAACCGTAGCCTCTACTTAAATGTGAACAGCTTTGATTATGCCTGTCTGCGGGATCCCGCTTCCGAAGAAGAGATTGCCAACCTGGGCAAGGAGCAGCCGGGCGTGGTTATCGACTTGGTTCAGGACGGACGTATTCTGCGCTTGGTTCCCCTGGTGGAGCCGCGCTCGGATCCCGAGGAGCTCTTGGGGGATAACCAGGCGCTGCGGGCGGCGGTGGATGTTTTGGCTGCGGGCTGGGGCATAGAAGAGGAAAACTCTTCCGACTCCTCAGATTGAGAGATCCTGACCTGAAAATATAGACCTCCAAACCCATCTCTTCCTGGCCTTGAAGTTGACCGGTGCGGTGTGACGCAAATCATGCTCGGGAGGATGGTTGCAGCCGGTATGATCCAACTGGGCCGTGAGGCTCTTTGCGTTTGGGGGTGGTGTGAAGGTTTTTTCGGGGCAGCGACAGCTTCTGGGGAAAGTATGGGGTCTGCGTCTGCTTGGATCCCTGGTGGCTGTGCTTCTGGTACTGGTGCTCAAGGCTTGCGGCGGAAGTGGTGGTTCCTCTTCTGTAGGTGTCATTCCCACTCCCATTCCAACCGTCATTCCCACCTCTACTCCAACTGTCGTTCTCACCCCTACTCCGACTGTCATTCCTGCCCCTTTGCCCTCGCCAACGACTGCGCCTGCTTCCCAGTTCACCATTGACGTTCGCTTTCCCGACAACAGTCTCACCCCCACCCAGCAGTCGATCGTCCGCAATGCCGCTCTGCGCTGGCAACAGATCATCGTTGGTGACCAGCCGGATCTGCCCCCCACCACCATTCGGGCCGACGAATGCGATCGAGGGTTTCCCAGCACGCCACTCAATTTCCCCATCGACGATCTGTTGGTGGAGGTGCGGGCCAGAAATCTCGGCGACGAGCGAATTTTGGGGGGAGCTGCTCCCTGTTTTGTACGGGCCTCTAATGGTCTGCCTTTTTACTCCGTAGTTCTGTTCAACAGTCAAAATCTATCTGCCCTGGAAGAACGAGGGGATCTGCCCATTACTGCCCTGCACGAGTTGGGCCATGCCTTGGGCTTCTTGCCCATCGTCTGGGATCCCAAGGGGCTAACGGTGGGCTTGGTGGGACGGGATCAGCCTACGCCCCCTGGCTACGATCCCCGCTTCATCGGCCCCAGGGCGGTCAGCGCCTTCGCCACGCTGGGAGGAAACGCGCCCTCTGTTCCTTTAGAAAACGAGTTTGGGGAGGGATCCCGAGATTCCCATTGGCGGGAGAATGTCTTGGGCCGCGAGCTGATGACCAGCCGCATCGACCGGGGGGTAGCCAACCCCTTGAGCATTCTCACGGTGGGAGCAATGGCAGATATCGGCTATGAGGTGAATCCAGCAGCGGCGGATGGCTTTGCTTTGGGGCGCAGTAGAGGGATCCCTCAGCCTTTGGAACTGCAGGAGCTGGAGTTGATCCTGCCCCTACAGCGATTTGACGCCGAGGGCAGGCGGGTGGGGGATCCCCAGGCCTAAGAAAAGGAGTATATCTACTCATGGCCAAGATGCTGCTTCTTAACAATAATGAAGGTCAAGTTGTATAACTTCACAACTTCGACAATCTCTCACCTCATTTCTTTGCAATGAGCCATGGGTATCCTCAAAAAGCTTTTCGGCGGCCTGTTCTCCTTCTTCGGCATTCTCTTCGGCGGCTTGGTGGATTTTGTTACCGGGCCTTTTCGTCCTGCACCGGCTTCCCCCAGCTCTGCTCCGGTGGCTACAGCTGTTCCTGCCAACAAGCCCAAGGTGGTGGTGGAGAAGCCTTTTGTGCCCAATGAGATCTCGGCTCCGCGTCCTAACCGTCGCCCTGGCCCGGCTTTGGATGTGTTCCGGGCTATGGTTCAGGAGATCCCTTCGGCGCGGGCTTAGTCTGCCCATCTTCGGGAGCAGCTCGTAAGATGGAGGTGACACCGCTGGAGACTGCTCTCTATGTCCGATCTCTCTTTCTCAGAACAAGAACGGCTGAAACAGCTTGAGCGTGAACTGGAGCAGGCGGCTGCAGCCTCTCGGGAGTCGGGAACATCCGTTGCGTCTCGGGGGAAAAGTGCCGTTCGAGCTTGGATTGAGACTTGGGGGCGTCCACTGGTGACGGTCTTCGCCATTCTGGGCTGTATTCTTCTAGTTGGGCTGTTCTTCCGGGTTTTCGGCACTGTTCTCAGGTGGGCGGTGGTGGCGGGGTTGGGCTACCTGCTCTACGCCTGGGTGGTGGCACCGCGGCTGGGCCTTCCCACCGGAGCTAAGTCGAAGCCAGAGGACGGCGGTAGCGGTGCGGAGCACCATCTCGACAGCTTTTGATGGGCAGGGATCCCTGGCGAGCCTATGTTTACTTGGCGGCGGCCATCTTGGGCTGGGCTACGGCTGCCAGCGCTTTTAAATTTGGGTTGCAGCACCTGTCGCCGACGGTCTTGCTGATTTTTTCGGCATTGAGCTCTTGCTTGATCCTGGGGATCGTTTTGGTGGTTACAGGGCGGGCAGGGTTCCTCGGCAAGCAGAGGGGATCCCAAGTCCGCCTATCGGCCCTTCAGGGGCTGCTCAACCCCCTTGGCTACTATGGGGTGTTGTTCCAGGCTTATGACCGCCTGTCGGCTCAGGCGGCGATGGCTTTGAACTACACCTGGCCGCTGGTGCTGGCTCTTCTGGCGGTGCCGCTGTTGGGAGAGCGCTTTCGCTGGCGGCTGGTGTTGGCCTTGGGGGTGAGCCTGCTGGGAGTGGTGCTGGTGGCTACGGGGGGATCCTGGGGCACCTTGCAGGTGGAGGATCCCTGGGGGGTCCTGCTGGCGGTGGGCAGCTCTGGAATCTGGGCGCTCTACTGGCTGCTCAATGTGCGGGATGGGCGAGATGCGGTGCTGAAGCTGTTTATGGGGTTTCTCTTCGGCAGCCTCTATGGCCTGCTACTGCTGCCGTTTCAGGAGGTCTCTTGGACAGTTGCGGGGCTGGGTTGGGCGGCTTACATTGGTCTGGCGGAGATGGGCCTGACTTTTGTATTTTGGCTGCGGGCTCTGGAGTTGGCGGGCCACCGGGGATCCCTGGCCAACTGGGTGTATGTGACGCCCTTTTTGTCGTTGGGGTTGATTGCGGTGCTGTTGGGCGAGAGGATTGCGCTGGGATCCGTGCTGGGCCTGGGTCTGATTTTGGCCAGCAATCTGTGGGGATCCCATAGGGAAAAGCCCCCCGCGGATCCTGTTCTGTCCTGAGGCGGTTGCGTTCGCGCCAGCGGGACGGAGTCCTATCGC
>NZ_JANSHV010000161.1:0-6045 GCF_047461775.1 Synechococcus sp. R6-5 | reverse complement strand
GAAGCAGTCAGGGTCGGGTAGTTTACATAAGTCAATCCGAATGTGCTCCGGGCGCAAAGCAAACAGGGCCGCTTCTCCCACGCATCGTTCCGCCAGGGATCCCTCGATCAAGTTGGTTTGGCCGATAAAACCGGCTACAAACCGGGTGGCAGGTCGCTCGTAGAGCTCTGCCGGGGATCCCACCTGTTCGATGCGCCCGCGATTGAACACGGCAATACGATCGCTCATGGTCAGGGCCTCTTCTTGGTCGTGGGTGACGTACAAAAAGGTGAGACCAAGGCGGTGTTGTAGGGCCTTGAGTTCAAACTGCATCTGTTGGCGCAACTTCAAATCCAGCGCCCCCAAAGGTTCATCCAGCAAGAGCACCTGCGGTCGGCCAACCAAAGCCCGCGCCAAGGCCACCCGTTGCCGTTGCCCCCCTGAAAGTTGGCTGGGTTTACGGGATCCCAGATCGGGCAGTTGTACCAGCTCCAGCGCCTCTTGCACTCGCTTTTGGCGCTCCTTCGGCGGTATGCCGCGGATCATCAAGCTGTAGCCAACGTTCTCCGCCACCGTCATGTGGGGGAAGAGAGCATAGTCCTGAAACACCGTGTTCACAGGCCGTCGGTAGGGCGGCAGACCCAAAACATTCTGGCCGTTCAATTCGATCTGCCCCTCATCCGGACGCTCAAAGCCCGCGATCATCCGCAAACAGGTGGTTTTGCCCGAACCCGACGGCCCCAACAACGTAAAAAACTCCCCCTGCTGCACCTCCAAATCCACCCCGTCCACCGCTTGGATCCCGGAAAAGTTGCGGCTGACCCTCCGCAAACGAATGGCAGGCGGGGATCCCTCCTCTCTCCCGGCTTGGGCTTTGGCGGAGCTGACATCAGAGGCGAGGACAGATTCGGCAACCATATCGACACAGGCAGCAAATGAACCCATCATGAGGGATCCATTTACAGAGGTTGACAGGTCTCAGCAAGGCCGGAAAAGTCCCAGGCCAAGAGCAGAGATAGTGTGGCGCAATCGCCTGCGGTGAAAGCTCGCCGGAAACCCACCCGACCGGTCGCGAAAGCGGGCCGGAGGCCTTTCGCGGAAGCGGACCGGAGGCCTTGTTTCTGGATGGGATCCCTTGACCACTGGGGATCTGAGTCCCACCCTTGTTACAGAAATTTAGAATCGTTACAATGAGTTAGAATCTTTGCTCATCTTTGCATCGCAGGTTTTATCCTATGGCACCCTCTCAGCAGTTTCCCGTGCTACTCGCCTCAGCTTTGCGTCACGACAGCGTGGCCCCGCGCTGGTCTCAAGTGGCGTGGACCGTTTTGCGGGTGGTGGCAGGGCTATTCATGATTCACAACGGCCTTGACAAACTGGCAGATATTGAAGGGTTTGCGACGGCTTATGTAGAAGTGATCGGGTTGCCCTTCCCGATCTTCTTCGCTTATGTGGCTGCCTATACCGAGCTGATCGCAGCTCCGATGGTGGCGTTGGGTTTGTTGACCCGAGGGGCAGCACTGGGCTTGTTCGCCACGATGGCGGTGGCCATGTTCCATCACATTAAGGTGGCCGGCTTCAGCGTTCCCTACTTGGAGCTATCCGCCATTTACGCAGCGATCTTCCTGGCCTTTGCGGTGAATGGGGGGGGCTGGTTCTCTGTGGATCAGCTCTTGGTGAATGCAATCGAGTCGTGGCTGAACCGCTCCAGCCGAGAGAAGTTGGAGAGCTTGCAGTCTTCGTTGCAGGCCACGGAACGGGTAATTGCGCTGGGCGAGGAAGAGGCCGAGGCCGCCAAGACCACCGGATCCTGAGCTTTGGTGGCCATTCCCGATAGCGGCGAGGCTGCTCCTCTCTCCCTCTGAGAGAGAGGTTAGCAGTGAGAGTCATCCTGCTAAATGCGGCTGGCGGCCCGCTCCATCAGGCGTTGGTGGGTGGAGCGCACAGGCTCTCCTGGCTTGGGTTGTCGCTGCACGTAGGTGCCATCAGGGCGCAACTCCCAGGCCTGCCGGTTGTCCGTCAGGCAGATGTCCAAGATCGCCTTGAGCTCCCGCTGCAACGCGGGATCCTCCACAGGGGTAACCACCTCAACGCGCCGATCCAGGTTGCGGGTCATGTAGTCGGCACTGCCGATGAAGTACTCTTCCTGGCCGCCATTGTAGAAGTAGAAGATGCGGGAGTGCTCCAGGAAGCGCCCGATGATGCTGATCACGCGGATGCGTTCGCTTAGGCCGGGGATCCCCGGCTTGAGGCAGCACATGCCCCGCACGATGAGGTCGATCTCCACCCCGGCTTGGCTGGCCTCGTAGAGCAGCCGGATCATTTCCGGGTCGGTGAGGGAGTTGACCTTGACGATGATGTGTCCCTGCTGGCCGGCTTGGGCATGGCGGATCTCTCTGCGGATCAGGGCTTCCATGCCCTGGCGCAGGGTTCTGGGGGCCACCAAGAGCTTGCGGAATTGCCGTTGCCGCGAGTAGCCCGTCAGCAGGTTAAACAACTCCGTAACATCGTTGCAGAGGGTCTCATCGCAAGTGAACAGCCCTAGGTCGGTATAGATACGGGCGGTTTTGGGGTTGTAGTTGCCGGTACCGATGTGGACGTAGCGGCGCAGGGATCCCTCCTCTTCCCGCACCACCAAAGCCAGTTTGCAGTGGATTTTCAGCCCCGGCAGGCCGTAGGCCACGTGGACCCCGGCTTTCTCCAGCTTTTTGGCCCAGAGGATGTTGTTTTCTTCGTCGAAACGGGCTTTGAGCTCCACCAGAGCGGCCACCTGCTTGCCGTTTTCGGCGGCCTGAATGAGGGATTTCACCACCGTCGAGTCGCCGGAGGTGCGGTAGAGGGTTTGCTTAATGGTGAGCACCTGCGGATCGTTGGCGGCCTCCTCCAAAAACCGTTCCACGCTGGCGGCAAAAGAATCGTAGGGGTGATGCACCAACAGATCCCCTTCCCGGATGACGGCAAAGATATCCACCGGCTCATCGCTGACCGAGGCAGTGCGCAGGCGGGGCGGGGTGACCGGCCCCCAAGGGGGATCCTTCAAATCGGGCCGATTCAGGCTGAGAAACGCCATCACCCCCCCCATACTCAAGAGGCCATCCACTTCGTACACCGAGTCACTGTTGAGGCGCATCTCTTCGCTGAGCCGTTGTCGGATGGCTGCCGGAGTTTGGCTGGCAATCTCCATGCGCACCACTGAGCCGAAGCGGCGCTTGCGCAGCTCTTCTTGAATGGCAGCCAGCAGATCGTCCGCCTCGTCCTCTTGGATTTCCAGATCCGCATCTCGGGTAATGCGGAAGGGGTAGTACTCCAGCACCTGCATGCCGACAAACAGCGCTTCCAGATGGTGGGCAATCACCTGATCCAGCGGCACAAAGCTCACCCCATCCCGCAGCGGCACAAAGCGGGGCAAGGTATTGGGCACCTTCACGCGAGCAAAATGCTCCTTGCCAGTCTCTGGATCCCGCACCACCACCGCCAAGCTGAGGCTGAGGTTGGAGATGTAGGGAAAAGGATGGCCTGGATCCACCGCCAAGGGGGTGAGCACTGGAAACAAACGCCTCTCAAAGTAGTCCCGCAGCTCCTGCCGTTCCGACTCGGCCAGCTCGGAAAAATCGCGGATGTGAATGCCCTGTTCCGCCAGCTTGGGCACCAGTTCCTGCCGGAAGCAAGTGTGCAATTTTCGAATCAGGGGGCGCAGGTGGCTCGAGATCTGCTGCAACTGCTGCTGCGGTGTAAGGCCATCCGGGGTTAGCACCAACACGCCCGTTTCCAACTGACGACGGATCACCGCCACCCGCACCATGAAAAATTCGTCCAGGTTGCTCTCAAAGATGGCCAGAAACTTCAGCCGCTCCAGCAGCGGTGTGCGCTCATCCAGGGCCTCGTGCAAAACCCGGGCATTGAATTCAATCCAGCTCAGCTCCCGGTTGAAATACTGCTCCGGCAGAGCATAGCCCTCTTGGATTGGTGTAGTCCGGATCCCTGGTTGTCCGGCATCAGGGGGGCAGCCCGTCGTGTCAGGGTTGCAAGGTGGCCAGGAAGGGTCGGTTTCCTTGGGGCGCGGAGTCATGGCGGCAGAGGGCTGGGTTGTCTCAAACACGTCAACAACAGCTGGAGCCGACCCAATCCTATCCTGCGGGGTTCTGCTTAGGCGAAGGAGAAGTGCCCAAGACGGGCTTGGGCGGACGTTCAGGCAACAATCCTTGAGAGCGCGTCAGAAGAATCACCTGGAGCAGGATCCCGATCAACAAAATGCGCAAAGGGCCAGCCCGGGTGGCCCACTGGGGCGGCAAACGGTTGGTGAGCCACTCGCTGCCCGACCACACCCCCCAAATCACCAGCGCTCCCAGCAAGGCGCCGCGATTGTTGCCACTGCCCCCCGCGATCAACATCACCCAAACGATAAAGGTGGCAAACTCCGGTTGAAAGGCTTCTGGGCTGATGAAATTGACAAAATGGGCGTAGAGGGCCCCCGCCAACCCCATGAGCATGGATCCCAGCACAAACGCCTGCAGGCGAAACTGGAGCACATCTTTGCCGGCGGCCATGGTTGCCGGTTCATCCTCGCGAATGGCCCGCAACACCCGCCCCCAAGGGGAGCGATAGGCCCGCTCCGCAGCCCAATAGACCACCGCCAAAATGACCAGCACCAAGCCCAAGTAGAGAAGGGTATCCTGACCTGGGATCCAGCCGCGAAAGGGTCGCGGAATGCGGGTAATTCCCCGCACACCGTTGGTGAGCCAGCCCTCATTTCTCAGGATTTGGCTGATGATCTCAGCAATGCCGATGGTGGCGATGGCCAAGTAGTCGGAACGCAGCTTCAGGGTAATCAACCCGATCAAAAAGGCAATCGCTCCGGCGACGGCCACAGCCACGGCAAAACCCACCCAAAAGGGTAGATTGAAGCCGCCCAAATGCTCGGCACTTGGGGGTGTGGTTACAATGGCGCTGGCATAGGCTCCCACGGCAAAAAAAGCCCCCACCCCGATGTTGAACATGCCGGCGTAGCCCCACTGGACATTGAGGCCCAGCACCAGCACGCCGTAGATCCCCACCAAAATCAAAAAGAAAATGCCGTAGCTCAACATCAGACATCCCCCCTACCCGGGGATCCCAGCAATCCCGTGGGTCGGAAGATCAGCAGCAGTACCAAAATGGCGAAGGCCACCCCGGTTTTATAGGCAGGGTTCATCACCAAGGTGGAAAACTCTTCCGCCAGGCCAATCACCAGCCCTCCGGCAATGGCCCCGTAAGGGCGACCAATGCCGCCGAGAATGGCCGCTGCAAAAATGGGCAGCAATAGCCGCCAGCCCATGGTGGGGTGCAGACGGGTATCCATGCCCAGGAACACACCTGCTGCACAGGCCAAGGCTGCGCCAATGGCCCAAGTCCAGAGGACGATCCGCTCTGTATCAATGCCGGTAATCTTGGCCAGCTCAAAATTGTCGGCCATGGCCCGCATCGCTTTGCCCACCCGCGTGCGTTGTAAGAAAAGATGCAGGGCCACCACCAACAGGGCTGTTCCCACCAGGATCACTGCCCAATCGGGCTTGATGCGCAGCTCTCCAAGCCGCCACGGCAACTGGATCCCGCTGCGGTACACCTGATTGTTGGGCCCCCAGATGATCTGCACCAGGCTGCGCAGAATCAGAGCGGTGCCAAAAGAAGAAATGAGCAAGATCACCGGGGCCTCCCGGCGCAGGCGGCGATAAATGAGTTGGTCGATCCCAACTGCACAAAGTACCGTGGCCAAAGCTGCCGGGAGCAGGCTGACCCCAATTGGCCAACCCAACCCAACAAATGTCAGGCCGAAGTAGGCCCCCAGGGTCATCAGATCCCCATGGGCAAAGTTGGCAAAGCGCAAAATGCCAAAGGTCAGCGACACCCCAATTGCTCCCAGGGCGTAGATGCTGCCCAAGACAAGGCCGTAGATGAAAAGTTGCAACAGTTGGGTCACGCTTGCCCCCAAAAACACTTTGCCCTGATAATGCCACGGGTTTGCCGAGAGCGGGATCCCGTCCGGCACAGCGGAAGGATACGGCTGATCGCGCCAGCGGGACGGAGTCC
>NZ_JANSHV010000160.1:0-2005 GCF_047461775.1 Synechococcus sp. R6-5 | reverse complement strand
GTAATGGAATCCAGCCTCACCCCCGTAGTAGGGATCCGGAACTTCTTCGTCAGAATGAGAGCGGCAATAGCTGCACATCAGGCGCACTTTCTCGGCATATTTTCCCTGGGGATCCAAGCTGAGAATGTCGCGGTAATTTTGTCGATCCATAGCCAGGATCAGGTCAAACTCGCGCAGGTCGGCAGGTCGAATCTGGCGGGCCTTGCCTTGTAGCTCTAGGCCATAGCATCGGGCTGCTTGTTGCATGCGCCTATCTGGGGGGCTGCCGATGTGATAGGCTGCCGTACCTGCTGAGTCGCAGATAATTGCTTCCTTATGGCCGCTGCTGCGCAAAAGGTGATTGGTGATGCCTTCAGCGGTGGGAGAACGACAGATGTTGCCCAGACAGACAAACAGAAGCTTTTGGCTCATGACAATCTCAACAGCAGTAGAGAACTCCTCTCACCTTATAACAATGCCCATCTAATCTAATGGTTCTTTGGTCTGAGCATAATAGTTCTTCGTTCTGAGCGCAGAAGAGCACAGACGGCAACGAACGGTGTTTGCGAGCCAGTCTCATCTGCCACTGACGGGAACAGAGCGGATCCGATGTGCTGGCCCACCACGGGATGTATTCGCTCACAGCAGCAGAGTGGAGTCCTCCCTCATTTTCCACCAAGTTTCCCACCAAGAGCCGCTGCAATGATCTAACAGCAGCTATTGGGAAGCCTGTCGCTTTGAGCATCACAGGTCTAATCGAACCGACAAGGGATCCCCAGGCACTGCTGCAATAGCTTCAGGTACTCTTGTCCATCCATGAGAAAGGCACCAAAACAGGCCAGGTGCGGGTTCATCAACTGAGCGTCGAAGAGGCGAAAGCCCCGCTCCCGTAAGTGCTCCACCAACTTCACCAAGGCCACCTTCGAGCCGTTGGGAATGCGGTAGAACATGGACTCGCCGATAAATGCCGCCCCAAGGGCAATACCCAGGATCCCGCCTGCCAAGGTCTCTCCCTGCCAGGTTTCAAAGCTGTGGGCAAAGCCAGACCGGTGCAGAGCTGCGTAAATCTGCTTCAGCTCGGGGCTAATCCAGGTTTGGGGACGAGCGGCACAGCCCTCTACCACCTGCTCAAAAGCGCAGTTCAGCCGCACCTGAAAGCGACCGCTGCGCACCAAGGGCCGCAACGAACGGGGGCAGTGAAATCGCTCATCGAGGGGGATCACCGCGTGCCGGTCGGTGCTGTACCAAGCCAGGGATCCCGCCTTTTCGTCGGCCATCAGGAAGTAGCCTTGGGCATAGCCTGCCAGAATGGTGGCCAGATCCACCTGCATTGCCTCAGTTGCGCTCCTCAAGATTGCCATTCTGGAGAGAGACTGGCAAAGTCTCCCCCATTAGCCCTGGGGTGGCAATCCACACAGCCGCTCACCCGCACAGGAGTGGGAAACTCCACTTGCAGATGCAAAGCGCGGAAATAGCGGGAATCTGCCAAGCGATAGGGCACCTGTTCCCCTTGTCGCAGGGGCCGGGAGTTGGGCCGCAAATAGCCCCAGGCCAGTTGTAAAGCCACACCGCTCAGGGGCTGGATCTGCTGGCCATAGTGGTTGGGATCCTGCAGCAGCCGTCGCCAGGTTTCAGTGGGCAACACTTGGGCGGGCAACGCCACATGGCAACTGCCACAACTGCGCACATATTGAGCTTGCTCCAGTTGGGCTTGAGTCAGGCCCTGCTGGGCTTGTGCTCCCAGGTTCTGCGCTGATCCCGCCAGCAGGGATCCCATAAACCCGGACAGGATGACTACCATGCTCCAGATCCAAAACCGCCGGCGTCGTCGTTGCAAAGGAGCCATGCTCTCACACCCACTGCCCATGCTTTCCCACTCTAGATCAAGATCAGGTGGCCGCTCGCTACAGTGGGACGGAGTCCATAAGATCCGGCCTCAACTGCTGGGATCGACTTGATCGACTTGGCCTATTTTTGGAGGAGCTTGAGAGATCGCGGATCTGATACATTTACGCTGAACACTGCT
>NZ_JANSHV010000159.1:0-6830 GCF_047461775.1 Synechococcus sp. R6-5 | reverse complement strand
CAATGCGTTCCTCGGCTCTGGCAATGCGCTCCTCGGTGCCGGCAATGGTTTGCAGCACCTCTTGGTTCTGTCGGGTCAGTTGGGCGATGGCCTGGGCATTGGCCTCCACCGTGCGCTCGATACGCGCCAGCCGCTCTTCGCTGTAGGTCATGGATCCCCCCTAGGGACGACGGAACTGATGCGGGCTGGGGAAGTCCTGAGGTGGGATCCCTTGCAGAGCCTCGGTCATAAAGCGCTTCCAAGTGGGGGCCACAAAAGCGCCTCCTGCCGTACCCGGCAGCATGGGAGAGTTGTTGTCGTTGCCGATCCAAATGGCGGTGGACAGTTGCGGCACGTAGCCGATGAACCAAGCATCGCGGAAATCGGAGGTGGTGCCGGTTTTGCCGGCTACGGGTCGCCCATCGTCCAGACGAGCCGCCCTCCCGGTGCCTTGGGTCACTACCCCTTTGAGGATTTGGTTGAGCGTAGCCACCGCCCAGGGATCCAAAACCCGCTGCGGCTGAGGCCTGGCCTCGAAGAGGATTTGGCCGTTGCGATCCACCACCTGGGCCAAGAGGGTCGGCTCCACCCGATATCCGCCGTTGGCAAACACCGCATAGCTGGCCGCCATCTCCAGGGGGCTGACGCTGGCCGAGCCCAGAGCTGTAGCCAAGTTGGGAAACATCTCGGCAGTAATACCCGTGGCCTGAGCCGCTGCGATGACGTTGCGGATCCCGACATCATCGGCCAACTTGACCGTGGGCACGTTGCGGGAGAGCTCCAAAGCCCGAGCAAAGGTGAGGGGGCCATAAAAGGTGTTGTCGTAGTTTTTCGGGCTGTAGGGTGGCGAGCCGGGATAGGTGACGGGGGTATCTTCCAAGATGCTGCCGGGTGAATAGCGCCCGCTGGCCAGAGCCGCGTAGTACACATAGGGCTTAAAGGTGGATCCCGTTTGGCGAAACGCCTGGGTGGCGCGGTTAAATTGGCCCCGCTGAGCGTTGATCCCGCCCACAATGGCTTTCACATAGCCGGTACGGGGATCCACTGCCGCCAAAGCCATTTGATCGGCACGACGAGCTGCCCCAATGCGGGGGCCATCTTCATTGACAATGCGCTGGGCAAGGCGCTGCAGACGCAGATCGATGGTGGACTGAACCCGCAGACCTCCTTGCATTAGAGCTTGTTCCCCATAGCGGCGCCGCAGCTCCGCCTCAATGGCGTCGGTAACTGCTGGGGCGTTACTTTGAAAGGAGGTAATGCGGCCTAAGGTCAGCTTTTGCTCCCGCGCCGCCTGGGCTTCCTCGGGGGTAATCCACTTCAGCTCCACCAGACGATCCAGCACCAGGTGTTGCCGCCGTTTGGCTCCCTCCAGGTTGCGAAAGGGGCTGAGGGTTTCCGGGGCCGGCAGGATCCCGGCCAACATCGCCGCTTCAGCCAAGTTCAGTTCAGCCGCATCCTTGTTGAAGTAGCTGCGGGCCGCCGCCTGGATGCCGTAGAGATTGTGCCCCCAGTACACCTGGTTGAGGTACATCTCCAGGATCTCGTCTTTGCTGAAGACCTGTTCTAGGCGCACCGCCAACACGATCTCGGCGACTTTACGGCTGAGGGTACGCTCCGGCCTCAAAAACAGGTTCTTGACCAACTGCATCGTCAAGGTGGATCCCCCCCCCGCCGAGCCTATACCCCCCTCCACACTGCCTAGGATCGCCCGGCCCAAGCTGACCGGATTAATGCCTGGATGGGTGTAAAAGTGGCTGTCTTCAATGGCCAGCAAGGCCTTTTTCATCTCCGGCGAGACCTGTTCAAGGGAGATCACTTCCCGGTTGGCCTCCCCGTGTAGGCTGGCAATGGGCTCGCCCCGAATATCGACAATGTGGGTGGTGGCAATGGGCACGTAATCCCGCAGTTGATGCACATCCGGCAAGTTGCGAAAGCTAATGGCCAACCCCACCAATCCGGCAGCCGTTGCCGTGGATCCCAAGAGCAGGGATCCCAGCAACAGATTGCCCACCACACCGGCAACCTGGGCAATCCGGGAGGGGCGGGTGGGTGGGGTATAGTCGGCATGCTCGTCAAACCCCGATCCGGAAAAAGGGGAATTGGAGACACGCTCCAACCCCGGCTTTCTCGCCCGGCGGGCCAATGGTCTGCGACCGTAGGTCACGTCAAAAACCCTGTCACGTCCGTGTTGCAAAGCAACAACAAGTCAGACCCATTATAGGGCGGCGTCTATTGGGGCAGCAGGATGGCCAACCCTGCCCATCGACAACTCCAACCGGGCTAGGGGGAGAAGATCTTGAGTTGAGAATCGAGCATCTTTTGCGTGGGCTTAAAATTGCTCATGGGTTCAGCCGGAGGATCAGGCTTTGAGTATATCGTCAGCCTCAGTTTCGCCAGCGTACCGGGATCCGTTGATAGCCCAAATTGTTGAGCGGGGGGTGGCCGAGATCTTTCCGGGAGGGCCTGCTGCCCTGGCGGAGCGCCTGGCCACAACAAATCGTCCCTTGCGGGTGAAGCTGGGCATCGATCCCACCCGGCCGGATCTGCACCTGGGGCATTCGGTGGTGTTGCGCAAGTTGCGCCAGTTCCAGGATGCGGGCCATGTGGCTATTTTGCTCATCGGGGACTTCACGGCGCTGGTCGGGGATCCCACTGGCCAATCGCAGGCCCGTCCCCGCCTCACCCCGGCAGAAGTGGAGGAAAACGCCCGCACCTACTTGGAGCAGGCCGGCAAGATCTTGGATTTTGAGACCCCTGGCCGGCTGGAGGTGCGCCGCAACAGCGAGTGGCTGGCCCGCCTGACTCTCAGTGAGCTGATCGAACTCCAGGCCCAGATGACGGTGGGGCAGATGCTGGCCAAAGAAGACTTTGCCCAGCGCTACCGCGCTGGAACGCCAATTTATCTGCACGAATTTCTCTATCCCCTCCTGCAGGGCTACGACTCGGTGGCCCTCGCAGCCGACGTAGAACTGGGGGGAACCGACCAGCGCTTTAACCTGCTCACCGGTCGGGATCTGCAAATTTGGAAGGGCCAAGCGCCGCAGTTCTGCGTGACGGTGCCGCTTTTGGAGGGGTTGGACGGGTACCAGAAAATGTCCAAGTCCAAAAACAACTACGTGGGCCTGACTGAGGATCCCCTCACCATGTACTCCAAGCTGGAGAAGGTGCCGGATCACCTGGTGGAGCGCTATTTTGAGCTGCTGACCTCGGTGCCCCTTGCCGAGCTGCCGCAGGATCCCCGCCAGCGGCAGATCCTCCTAGCCAAGACCCTAGTGGCCCAGTTTCACTCCCCTGCAGCGGCAGAAGAGGCCCAGCGCACCGCCCAAGCCCTGGTGCTAGACGGTATTCTTGCCGAAACGGGATCCATCCCCACCTTTGCCATCGATGGGTTGTCTTACCCTGTTAAACTCAGCTACATCCTGCGTGAGTGTGGCCTGTGCAAGAGTGCCGCCGAGGCCCGTCGGCAGATTCAAGGGGGCGCCGTGCGGCTGGATGGGCAAAAGGTGGAGGATCCCGACCTGGAGTTTGCCCATGCCTCGGAGCTGGCCGGGCGGATTTTGCAGGTGGGCAAAAAGGCCTTTCGTCGGCTAGTGAAAGTCGCAGATTAGTCTTCCCCTCTCCCTGTGGGAAAGGGGTGAGGGGATCCATCAACGGGCAGGCTTGAAGCCGAGTCCGGTTTTTTTCTGCCTGGTCTTGGCTGGGGGATCGGACAGAGGAGAAGCTGACGAAGTTGGCGGGAAAACGGGCTCCGGTTTGGGCCGGATCGAGCCCGCCTCGGCTACTGCCTCAGAGAGCTTTTGCCGCACCAGCTCCTGAGTCTCCAAAATGTTGGGATCCGCCGCCCATTCCGGGGCCTCTCGAACGGGATCATCCTCGGAGGTGAACTCCAGGTCGTAGGTCTCGGCGCGGTAATCGAGGCTGAAGCATTCCCAAGCCCGCAGACTGTAAAAATAGGGGAACAAACGCACAATGCGCTCAATATCCAGGTGCGCAGCAAAGCGACGAAAAGCCTCTTCTTCAGACACCGGAAAAGGGGCGTAATGTTCTGAAACAAACCACCGCAAGAACTTCCGCGCCTCTGGGATGATCTGCTGGGCAGGCAGGGATCCCAGCACCGCTGCGTTGAAGCAGTTGACCAACAGGTGCTCCAGCATTACCGCGTTGTACTCGGCAAAGCAGGTTTGCTCGCGGCTTTCCACCGGCTGCCAGGGCATGTTGCCGTTGGCGGCAATGAGCAGGTGAACCAGGTCATGGGAGGGGTTGGTTTGGATGTAGCCGTGCCCCTCCAACTTGGCGCCATCGCAGCTAAAGAGCTGGTGTTGGGGGCTCCAATAGAACTTGAGTTGCTTTGCCGCCATGTTCAGTTCTCCTCCTCACCCAGGGGATCCTTTTAGAGCTTACACCTGCACTGATGAGCTGCTATGAACTATAGGCCACGGAGGAGAGCGCCGGCTTATTTGACAATTGGTCAGCGAGAACGCTTGCCACAAGTGGCAAAACAAAGGGGTCTTTATCTCGAAGCAATTCTCGGAGCAGACAGGCTTTAGCCGCCCTACTAGGCTCAAAGCTGAGACCCGCTGTGCTCGCATTGTGAAAAAAGATGAACTCGAGATCCTCTAACTGCAGTAAAAATCTCTACGCCTACACCAAGCGCTACAGTAGCTTTCGGAATTGTGGTATTGCAACTCCGTACTTTCATGCCACCCCACTATGCTTGCACTGGCAGCTGCAATGACTGTAAAAATACAGCCCGGTCAAGTAAAAAGCCAAAAAGCTGGTTGGCTGCTTCTCCTGGTGCTCGTGGGAAGCTGCCTTGTCGGCTGTGGCTCTTCCGGCGGTACAGGCATTGAGCCGTCTGCTGTGGGATCCCAAGCTCGCCTGACATTCAATGGGGCTCTGACCCGCTCCTTTTCTGGCACACAAGGGGAAATGGAGTTCAACATCGCCCTCCTGCAAGGCGGGGATCCGCCCCAACCAATAACCCAGCTCTCTGCCAGTCAGGTCAGCCTGCAGGTAAACCGGGTAACCGATTTGCTAGGGATCCCGCAGCCGGTAACCTTGACCCTGACACCCACCCGGATCGAAAATCCCCCGCCGGATCTGCCTCAGCGGCCTTTGCTCATGGCTGTGCTGATGGATGGCTCAGGCAGCCTGTTGGTTTTGGATCCCCAATCTCGGCGCTTCCTGGCTGTTTTTCGGCTCCTGGATCAATTTCGCCCTGCACCCCTGGATCTGGGCGCCATTCTGCGCTTTGACAACCGGGGGGCAGGTTTTGGCCTTACAGCCCTGGGGCAGCCTCTGCGCACGGCTCAGCTGTTGCAGGACTTCACCGGCGACAAAGAGCTGCTGAGACGAGGCGTTTTGCGCGCTGTTCCGGAGGGAACACCGCCCTTTACGATGCCACGGTAGAAGCCGGGCGTTTCTTGAGCGACTTTCGGCCCACCGAGCGTTTCAACCGCCGCTTGGTGGTATTCACCGATGGGATTGACAACGAAAGCACCCGCTCCATCAACCAAACTACCCAGGAGCTGACAGCCCTGGCCAGAGAGCGAGGACAGAAACTCACCGTGTATGTGGTTGGGTTGGGGGTCGATTTGAATCTTCTGGAGTTACAGCGTCTGGCTGCAGCTACTGAGGGGACTTTTGTGCTGGCACGGTTTTCTGAAGGGCTGGAAGCTCCCTTTGCCAACTTATTCCCTACTGCTATTGGGGAGCACCGCCTGCAAATGAGGGTGCAAAGCAATGTTCCGCTATCTGCTGGTTCTTATCTTCTCAGTGGCGAGCTGAGAGTTGAGAGAGAAGGCAGCCGTTTTGTGGCGCCATTCAGCGACGCTGTTCTCACAGTGGGATCCCGCTAGAGTCATTCCGCAGGCTGACAACATCCCTAATCGAGAGCGAGGCGATAAGCAAATGTTTCGACGACTCGGTATACCCAGAAGATTTTGGCAACCGGCTGCGCTTGTCCTGGCGGCAGTGCTTACAGGTTCCCTAACGGTTTTCCTGAAAGGTTGCGGTGGTGGTACCTCCAGCAGCCCCTCGACCGTGGGGTCGCCGCCAAGGGATCCCGGCTCTGGCTCTGGCTCTACCTCTGCCATTTTGGGATTGGTGGTGGATCCCTTTGCTCAGCTTTGCCCTTCAGGCTCAACAGCCGCCCTTTGTTCGGGAGGGCCGCTCTTTTCAAGAGGCAATAAGGTTGAGTTGTTCAACCTAAGCTCAAGAGGGGACATTTTGTTGCCTGCCTTGTCAACCACTGCCTTGGAGGGCAACTTGCGGTTCACCATCCCCTTTTCCGGATCGATTACTCAGCCGCCGGGGAAATTGGTATCGGTTCAGTCCACTCTGCTGGGCCAAGGGCGTCAGTCCGGCCAGTCTATACCCCTGCGGGGATTTATTTTCAGCGCAGCCGTGGATGTTTCCCCTTGGAGCGAAGCCCTTTATCGCATCTTGCTGCGGGAGCGGGATAGAGTGTCTTTCTTCAACTTAGCGCCTCCAGAAATTAGGGATCTGGAAAACATTTTGTTTGTCAGCGTACCTCTTTCCAGAACAGCGCGAAACTTGGAGGAGATCATCACTGACATCATTCGACAAGCGGATCAACTTAGTTTTAATCAGCTTCGCTTTGTGGAAGATCTCATTCGCGTTTGCTATGCCCCAGAAGGCGATCAATCGGATCAGCCCTGCCGCCTCCGCATTCCGGTGCCCCTACCTCCTGCACCGACGGACTTTCCGACACCTCGACCCACTCCTGCCTCTACCCCGACACTAACACCGACGCCAACACCGACACCGACGCCGACGCCAACACCGACGCCAACCAACTAGGTAGGAGCATGCCTCTAACCCCCAAAACC
>NZ_JANSHV010000158.1:0-2037 GCF_047461775.1 Synechococcus sp. R6-5 | reverse complement strand
TCCCATACTTCCCGGCTCTGGAAAACTGACGGATACAGTGCTTCAACACCGACCACATCCCCTCAATCCGATTCAACTCTGGTGTATACACAGGCAAGGGAGATTGGGTCGCCAAAATCCGGTTTACCCCCTTGCCCATCAAGCCGTGGGATCCAACCGCATCAACACCTGCCCAAACTCCACCGATTGCCCATTGCTCACCAAAATCTCGGTCACCACGCCTGCCGCTTCGGCCTCGATCTCGTTCATCAGCTTCATGGCCTCGATGATGCACAGGGTTTGGCCCTTGTTCACCCGTTGGCCAACCCGCACAAAGTCAGGTTCACCTGGAGCTGGGGCGCTGTAGAAAGTGCCCACCATTGGTGACGTCACGTCTATCCAATGGCTGGGGGTGGATTTGGGAGCAGTGGGAGGAGGGGGCGCTTCTGCAGGAGCAGGAGGAGGCGCAGAGGAGACAATAACCGGACTGGCGGGGGTGGAGGAGAGCTCAGTCGGGATCCCTTTGCGCAAGGTGAGGCGAAAATCTTTGAACTCCAGAGTTAGCTCGGTAACATCGCTCTCTTGCAGAGCGGCCAGGAGAAGACGAATTTCCTGCCAATTGACAACATCCAAGGGAAGGTTCACTCCTGATGCATCACCTGTCCACAACAGAAATCCATAACCGAAAAGGAGAGGGAGAACTCACTCCCGGCCCAGATAGGTGTCGGTGCGGGTATCGACCCGAATCCGTTCTCCAACCTTGATGAACAAAGGCACCTGGATCTCAGCACCGGTCTCCAGCTTGGCCGGCTTGGTTCCCCCAGTGGCGGTATCTCCTTTCACCCCTGGATCTGTTTCCACCACTTCCAGAACAACGGTGTTGGGCAGCTCCACATCGATCACCTGCCCATTCCAGCGCAAGATTGACACTTGCATGTTTTCTTTCAGATATTTCACGGCGGAGCCAATTTGGGCGGCGGTAATTGGAGCCTGCTCATAGGTCTCCATGTCCATAAACACCAAGTTGTCCCCTTCCGCGTAGAGATACTGCATCTCGACTTTTTCGATGGTGGCTGCGGGCAGGGTTTCACCGGCGCGGAAAGTCTTCTCCACAACGTTGCCAGTCTGCATGTTTTTGAGCTTGGTGCGCACAAAGGCTGCTCCCTTGCCGGGCTTCACATGCAGGAACTCGATCACTTTATAGGGAGCTCCGTCAATTTCCACAGAGACGCCAGGGCGCAAATCGTTGCTTGAGATCATGTCAGCAGAGGGATCCGTTGCTTAGACTTCCCAATCTTACCGTGACGATGGGGCACTCCGTTCGCGCTGGGGAGGCGGAGTCCGATTCAGCCCTCTGAGATCAATCGGGGGCTGGCGACCGTAAAGGGGCAACACCTCCTGCCACTGAGGGCGCAACCCAGCCCGAAAATCGGCGCGGGCCAATTCTGCCAACGCCACCACAGGTGCAGAATCCACAAAATCGGCGGCATTCACGGATAGAGCTTGCGGCCAATGGCGGAGAAGGGCCTGCCAAGCCTCTTCCTCCCAGAGCCGATCGGCCACTTCTGCAGCGACACCCTCTTCTGTCACCCGATACACGCCGCCATACCGCTCTCCTCGTTTGGCGTCCATCTGCACCGCCACCGTCAAGGGCTGGGGCGGGGATCCCTGCTCCTGCCACACCTGGCGGGCGAGGACGGCCAAAGCCGAGTAGCCAAACACGGGAATGCCCAGTTGCTGGCCCAGCAGACGGGCCACGCTCACCCCCAAACGGCTGCCCGTAAAGCTGCCCGGCCCCAAAGCTACAGCGATCCCAGCTATCTGCGACCAAGCCTGACCGGCCAAGAAGACTTTCAAGCAGGGGTGCAACTGCGCTGCCATCTCCCGATCCAGCCACCAGCTCTGACTGCGGGTTTCTCCCAACCCTGGCTCCAACGGCAGCAGGGCCAGGCCCAAAACGGGCGTGGTGGTGTGGATCCCTAAAATCCAGCGGACAAGCGACATGGCCTCTCTCAGGATCAAAAAAGGTGGTTGACGAAACTTAACGGATGTTTTAAG
>NZ_JANSHV010000157.1:0-7429 GCF_047461775.1 Synechococcus sp. R6-5 | reverse complement strand
TCTGCATTGGTGAAAGATGCTAGCTTTTGTTAGCATGCAGGAGCCAAAAAAGTTCGGCAGGCAAATCAAAACTCTTCCGAGCCAGAACCCAAACCTCAATCCAACACAGCGGGATCCCTTGGCTACCCCAGAGTTTGCCCTGGAGCAGTTGCTCTTCGCCCCGGCCACGCCTGACCCCGACGCGGTGCGGGTAATCTATGCCTTTCCCAACACCTACGCAGTGGGGATCACCAGCCTGGGCTATCAAGTCATCTGGAGTCTGCTGGCCAGCCGCCGAGATGTGGCCGTCTCCCGCCTCTTTACGGATCTGGCTGAGCCCCTGCCCCGGGAGCCGGAGCTGTTCGGCTTTTCCCTATCCTGGGAGCTGGATTATGTCCATATCCTGGCTCTGCTGGAACGACACGGGATCCCTCCCAGATCTGAGGAGCGGGAAGAAGCCCACCCCTTGGTCTTTGGCGGCGGCCCGGTACTGACGGCCAACCCTGAGCCCTTTGCCGAGTTCTTTGACCTGATCTTGTTGGGGGATGGGGAAGGTCTTCTGGAGAAGATGATTGAGGTCTATCGGCAGGTGCGCCAGGGATCCCGGGCTGAGAAATTGCAGGCGCTGGCGCAGGTGCCAGGGATCTATGTGCCCGGCTTGTATGAACCCCAATACCGGGAGCCCGACGGCCCGGTGGAGAAGGTGCTCCCCAAAGTGGCCGGGATCCCTAGCTCCATTCGCAAACACACCTTCCGCGGCAACACCCTCTCGGTTTCCACAGTAGTCACCCCCAAAGCGGCCTGGGAGAGCATCTACATGGTGGAGGTGGTGCGCAGCTGCCCGGAGATGTGTCGGTTTTGCCTGGCCAGCTATCTCACCCTGCCTTTCCGGGTGGCGGATGTGGAGGGGCATTTGATCCCGGCGGTGGAGCGGGGGCTGCAGGTCACTCAGCGGATTGGGTTGCTGGGGGCTTCTGTAACCCAACACCCGCAATTTGAGCAGTTGCTGGAGCACTTGGCCCAGGATCGCTTCGAGCAGGTGCGTCTCAGTTTGGCCTCGGTGCGCACCGCTACCGTAACCCCACGTCTGGCGCAGGTACTCTCCCGCCGGGGCAGCCAGTCCATTACGGTGGCCATCGAAAGTGGCTCAGAACAACTGCGCCAGATCATCAACAAGAAGTTAAGCAACCCGGAAATCTTGGCAGCAGCAGCCCACGCCCAGGCTGGAGGTCTGAAGGGCATTAAGTTCTACGGCATGGTAGGGATCCCGGCGGAAACCCAGGCAGATCTGGAGGCCACAGTAGCCCTTTTCCAAGAGCTCAAAAAAGCGGCTCCCGGCCTGCGCCTAACGCTGGGGTGCAGCACCTTTGTGCCCAAAGCCCACACCCCTTTTCAGTGGCACGGGGTGGATCCCAAAGCCGAGAAAAAACTGCAGTTTTTCCAGAAACACCTGCGTCCCTTGGGGGTGGAGTTGCGCCCGGAAAGCTATAGCTGGTCCGTGATCCAGGCCCTCATCTCGCGAGGGGATCGGCGGGTGGGAAAGGTCTTGCAGTTGGCGCGGGACTTTGGGGAATCCTTGGGGAGCTACCGGCGGGCTTTCAAAGCGCTTAAAGGGCAACTGCCGCCTCTGGATTACTACGTGCACAGCCACTGGGATCCAGCGGATCCCTTGCCTTGGCAACACATCGAAGGGCCCCTCACCCTGGAGCGACTGTTGCAACATCGCCAGGAAGCTCTTTCTGTTCGTATCTCTTGAAAATACCTATTTGGGTTGTTTGCAAGCTGCGATGCTGCTGGCAATAATCGCCTCGGTTTCGGCCAAGCCTTTCCAGCCCAAGATCTGGGTTTCTTTCTTTTCCAGGCGCTTGTAGGTGGCGAAAAACTCCGCGATCTCATCCAGGCGGTGCTGGGCGATGTCTTCCAGCTTGGTCACTGCAGCATAGCGGGGATCCTTGGCAGGCACACACAGCAGCTTCTCATCCGGATCCCCGCCATCGATCATCTGCAACATGCCCAAGGGTCGCACCGTGACCACACACCCTGGGAAAGTGGGCTGATCCATGATCACCAAGCCATCCAAGGGATCCCCATCCCCGGCCAGCGTATTGGGCACAAAGCCGTAGTCGTAAGGGTACTGCACCGAGGAATAGAGCACCCGATCCAGCGCCATCGCTGCCATGTCTTTGTCGAACTCATACTTGTTTTTGCTGCCGCCGGGAATCTCGATCAAGATGTTGAGCAGGCCGGGCTTGGGTTGGGCAGGGATCCGCGACAGGTCGATCACAGCAAGCACCCTCGGATTGGGAATAGACAGCCAGAGGGTATTCTGACATACTCCTTGCCCCAAAGGACAGAGACTCTTGACACTTGCCGGGAACAGGCGGGACGAAACCCTTAGCCGCCTTCACATTGCTTCACATTATTTTCTCCACGTCTGGCTTAGCGTCGCATCTTCCTCGACGAGATGGGAGACTGGGTTTTCTCTCCCCCTTTCCCTCAGCAGGCCCAGAGCCGCCTGGAAGGATAGGGTTCCGGATCCGGCTTCCTTGATTGGCTCAGACATACTCCCCGGGCAAGATTCGAACTTGCGACCAATCGGTTAACAGCCGACCGCTCTACCGCTGAGCTACCGAGGATCAAGCGTTTCTCATCATAGGGGAAAAAAGGACTGCTAGGCAACTGCCGGCGGGGGGTTCTTGTTGGGCCTTGGGATCCCTGTTCAGTGGAGCGGGCTTGATTTTGCTCAATTGCTCGCCTTTCTCAGGTCTATCTGACGGATCCAGGGGACAAACCCTGAAAACGCCCTCGTCAACCGAACGGAAGCCATTACAATGGTTACGGACATTTGCCAGCGCCCCTCATGGACTTCGGAGTCGGATTTCTCTCCAACAACGTCATGCTGCCGATCCTGGATTTTTTCTATGGGATCGTGCCCAGCTATGGACTGGCCATTATCTTCCTGACGTTGGTGATCCGCTTTGCCCTCTACCCGCTCAATGTGGGATCCATCCGCAACATGCGGCGCATGAAGGTGATCAGCCCGGTGATGCAGCGGCGGATGCGAGAACTCCAGGAGAAATACCGAGACGACCCGCAGAAGCTTCGGGAAGCCCAGGCCAAGCTTTACAGCGAGCTGGGGGCCAATCCCTTGGGGGGCTGCCTGCCACTGCTCATTCAAATGCCAGTGCTGTTTGCCCTGTTTGCCACCCTGCGGGGATCCCCTTTTGCGGCAGTAACCTACGATGTCAACTTGCAGATCCTGCCGGCGGAAATGGCGGCTGAGGTGGTGCCCGCCCCCTACGTCAGCCCCAGCAAGAACATTTTTGTCACCGACTCTCTTCACAAGCCGGTGGTGCTGGTGGAACCCAAAGGCACCAAGATTGCCGTCGGGGAAGAGGTGCAATTTTTGCTTCAAGGGCCGGGGGGCAAACCTTTTGAGCAGTTGGTGGCCGAAGCGGGCGGGGATCCCAATCTGTTACAGCCCACCTGGAAGATCACCAAAGGAGAAGATCGTGCCCAGATCAAGCCGGATGGCACCTTGCTGGCTCTGCAGCCGGGGGATGTGACCGTGCAGGTGTCCATTCCCGGTTTGGCCTCTGACACCGGCTTTCTGTTCATCGACAAGTTGGGCCGTGTGGGGGCCTTCGACGAAGATGGCACCATCCACTGGGATATCATCGCCATGATCGTCATCTTTGGGGTGTCCATTTACCTGAACCAGTACCTAACCAATGCCGGACAGGATACCGGCAAAGAGGATCCCAGCCAAAGTTCCATGGCTCGGATCACCCCTGTGCTGTTCTCGGCGATGTTCCTGTTTTTCCCTTTGCCGGCAGGGGTTTTGCTCTACATCCTCGTCTCTAACATCTTCCAAACGGTGCAGACCTTCCTGCTCTCGCGGGAGCCGTTGCCGGAGAACTTGCAGCAATTGGTGGAAGAGGAGCGTCGTCGGGCTGCCCAGACGATAACGGTGGAGGCCAAGGAAGTGGAGAAATCGACCAAGCCCAGACCAGCCAAGGAGGGACGGGAATCCTTGCCCTTTGAGCCCTAGGGGATCCTCGCTGTTGGGGTGGACTTGTGGTGGAGTGTTGATACCTCTTCAAAGTTGGAAGCTGCCCAGGATGAGCCGTCCTAAGTCTTCTACGGGATCTGCTGCTAAGAAATCTGAGGGAACCGTTGCCCCTTCGCCAAACAAGTCCACCTTTGCGGCCAATCAAGAGCGAGCCAGGCAGTGGTTACAGCAGGTGCTGGCGGCTATGGGGATCCCAGCGGCGGTGCGGGTGGTGGGGGAGGTGCTGGAAATTGAGGCAGACTCTTTGACCCCAGCTCAGAAGCGGCTGCTGTTGGCGAAAGCCCCCCCCTTGCCCTCTCCATCTTCCAGAGATTCCCCTCAAGAGGAGGATCGCTCCCCCGTGGTGCTGGATGCGTTGCAGTACCTGGCCAACACCCTTCTCAACCTGAACCAGCCGGAAGACCAGCAGCAGCCCTACATTTTGGATTTGGACGGCTATCGGCAGCGGCGTTTGCAGGAGCTGAAGGTTTTGGTTGCCGCTGCTGTGGAAAAGGTGAGGGCCACTGGCCGGGAATACGAGTTTCCCGATCTCTCGGCTGCCGAGCGTCGGCAAATTCATACTCTCTTGAATGACCCTGCCTATGCCGATCTGGAAACTTTCAGCCGTGGCAAAGAGCCTGACCGGCGCTTGGTTATCCGTCGGGCAGCTTCCCCATCTTGAGAGTGGGCAGAGGGCTGGGAACAAGTTGGCCCTCTTGCTACGGTGACGACAGGGATCCCTGCTACCCAAAACGCGTGAAGGGGGGTGCCATGCTGAGGCCAATTCGTCTATCGGATCTGCGGCAGATGCCCGGTCAAACCCAAGAATTGCAGTTTAGGCAGTTTTTTTCGGGCTTTGAGAGTTTGACCCCTGTGGAGGGATCCCTGGAAGTCAGCCATCGGGGCCATTTTCTCGAAGTGAGTGCTGAAGCTCGTACCATTGTCACCCTCACCTGCCACCGCTGCCTACAGCAGTTCAACCACCGGCTGCACCTGGAAGTTGAGGAGATCATTTTGATTCGGGATCCCGAACCTCTCCCCTTGGAGCTGGAATTGCAAGACGAAGAAGATCTGCTGGAGAGCCTGCCCCCCAATGGTGAGCTGGATGTCGAAGACTGGATGTACCAGCACCTGCATTTGGAGATGCCCCGCCAGTTGCCCTGCCGTCCCGATTGTCCGGGCATTGCGGTGGAAGCTACAGCACCAACGGCGGATCCCCGCTGGGCAGCCCTAGCTTCTCTCCTGGAAGACTCTCCCTAGCTTTTTTGATGTTGCGCCCACAAGTTCTCTGGCGTTTTGCTCGACCCCACACCGTCTACGGCACCAGCGCCAGCGTGGTGGGCCTCTACCTGTTGGCGGGGTTTGTGGCTGCCGGATCCCTGCAACCGGTTCTCTCGGCGCTGCCCCAGTTGGTCTGGGCTTGGGCGGCCTGTCTGGCGGCCAATGTCTACATCGTCGGCTTGAATCAACTGACGGATATTGAAATCGACCGCATCAACAAACCCCATTTGCCCTTAGCTGCTGGATCCCTGAGTTGGCGACAGGGGGTGGGGATCGTCGTGGGTTGTGGGGTGGCGTCCGTCCTACTGGCCATGGCCGGGATCCCTTACCTGCTGCTGACGGTGCTTTTGAGCAATGGGATCGGCACGGCCTATTCGCTGCCCCCCTTGCGGTTGAAGCGTTTTCCGCTGGCGGCCTCGGCTTGCATCTACAGCGTGCGCGGCTTGATCGTCAATTTGGGCCTTTACAGCCATTTTCAGCAGGTGATGCAGGGAAGGGTCGAGCTTTCGGCTGCGATTGTTTGGCTGACGGGGTTTATGTCGATTTTTGGGCTGGTGATCGCCCTTTTCAAAGATATTCCCGACATGGAGGGGGATCGCCAGTTTGCCATTGCCACCTTCTCGCTGCGCTTTGGGCCAGGGCGGATCTCAAGGTTTTGTATCGGCATTTTGGCCTTGTGCTATCTGGGATTTATCGGGGTGGGGATCTCTTTTCTCCTTGCGGGCAACGGCCTCTGGCTGTTGGTGAGCCATGTGTTGGGGCTGGGGATCCTCTTGGGCTATGGTGTCCATCTGGATCTCAGCCGTCGGGAGGCGATTGTTGGCTATTATCAACTGATCTGGAAGTTGTTTTACTTGGAGTATTTGCTTTACCCTTGGGCCTTTTTCTCTTTTTTCTAGAGCATTTTCCTGGAGGTAATGATCTCCCCAAACTCAGACAGGAAAAAATCTAGAGATACCGCCTCATTTGCACTCGAAAGCGGCCTTTTTTCGTTTCGGCTACCTCTTCAATTTGCAGCCGACCCCGACCTCGAATGGCAATCCAATCCTGAGGGCCAACGGTGTAGCTGGCTTGGGTAATGGGCTTCCAGTTGACCCGCACTTCCCCCCGTTGGATTTCTTCCACCATCTTGCTGCGGGAGATGCCAAACCCAGCTGAGGCTACCGCATCCAGGCGCAAAGAGGCTTCCACGCTGGTGATGGATTTGACGCGGGGGGGTTGAATGTTCAACTGGCTCAGGAGGATCCGGCTCACTTTGACAGGCACTGTGCGCACCTGAGTCAGGTTTAGGGTGAGGTAATCCACCATTTCGGGCACAACGATGGCCTGGGCGCCTGAGTCCCCCAACAGGAGGATGTCTCCCACTTTCTCGCGGGCGATGCCGGACGCCAACAGGGCTCCCAGAAAATCGCGGTGGGTGGCCGGGTCGAACAGAAAGTTGCCCTGAATCTGAATGGCGGCCAATGGGATCCCTTCTGGGTCGGACTTTGGATCCCGGACATCCAGACCCACCTCAGAGCGGGCCAGGGCTATGCGTTGGCGTTCTGCTTGGGGGTACCCTCCCCAGGCCCCCACTTGTAGTTCGGTCAAGTTGCGCAGCCGAGCTTGCACCTCCGCTATTTCGGGTGGGGAAAGGAAGTCGCTCCAGACCACTTGCCAGGTCTTGAGGGCTTGCTCTCCCAAATCCAAGACCCGTGCCAAGGTTTCTCGATACTCTGCCCCTTGCAACAAATCGGCTCTGGGTAGCATTTTGAGGCGCTTCGACCTTTGTAGTTCAGTCCCGTTTTTCCCATGCTAAGCTAGATAGCCGGAATCGCGGCGGGCGTAGCCAAGCGGTTAAGGCAGAGGATTGTGGATCCTCCATTCGTGGGTTCGAGTCCCATCGTCCGCCCTTGAGGGAAATCGCGAA
This sequence comes from Synechococcus sp. R6-5, assembly GCF_047461775.1. Taxonomy (NCBI): domain Bacteria; kingdom Bacillati; phylum Cyanobacteriota; class Cyanophyceae; order Synechococcales; family Synechococcaceae; genus Synechococcus; species Synechococcus sp. R6-5. The sequence continues at coordinate 209 of NZ_JANSHV010000157.1, read as the reverse complement.
AATCCAGTCAGGGCAAGGGCTGCAGAGGCCAGTCCATCTATCTAGACCCTGACAAACGAAAACAGACAACACCCTATCTGGACGCAAAAATCGTGAAGGTATTCGTCAAGGTGATCTGGAGCACCTGCCTCTCCCTCTCAAAACAAGCTCTGCTGTGGTCTTTCAGGTTAGGGTGAGCTTCTGGCCCCCTGCATTATTGCTCCGCAACG
>NZ_JANSHV010000156.1:0-10493 GCF_047461775.1 Synechococcus sp. R6-5 | reverse complement strand
GGCAACCTAGCTCGGTGCCAGGCCCACCACCCTAACCCAATCAAGAGGAACCCAATCAATAGGGGGGTTGGCTTCCGTCAAGCCTCTCTACCTGAAAGCTGACACCATTGGGTGAAGGCAAGCTAGTGAGGTAACAGTTTTGTCGACCATTAGCTTGCCATGTTACCTGCTCTACACCAGTTGGCTCGTTCTGCCAGAGCGGTCTTCGTGTACGGCATGGGAGAGGGGGGGATGTAATCCAACTTCACGATCCCTATCCGTAGTTACTCTTGGCATCTATCGACATCTAGCAGCAGCAGTGAGCTTGCAGTCGGGGTTACGAGGGATCCTCAGCCCACAGGTGATCGACGAACCGAGGGGAGTGGGAGAATCCCTGGCGGACACGGAGGCTTTGATCCAGGTTTGGCATGGACGCGGGGAGGGGCAAATTTACATCTGGGTCAGGTTCCATGCTCCTTATTCTGGCCATCCTGAGAGTTTTGTCCAGGGATCCGCTCTAGCCCAAAGGTATGGAGTGGGGCTGCACACCCACTTGGCGGAAACTCGCCGGGGAGTGGAAACTCTACAGGCTCGCTATGGATTGACCCCGGTGCAGTGTTTGAAACGCTGGGGATCCCTGAGTGCTCAGACCTTGGCCGCCCACTGTGTGCATGTGGGGGCTGAAGAAATCGAATCGAGGAGATGCGGTTGGCGGTGTTTCTGCAGCGGTTGGGATCGGGGGATGGAGCTGCTCTGCCGGCGCAACAGGCTTTGTGGATGGCTACACAAGGCAGTGCCGCCTGTCTGGGTCTGGAAGGGGAAATCGGCAGCTTGGAGGTGGGCAAAAAAGCGGATTTGATCTTGCTGGATTTGCGCGTGGGCACCGCTAACCGCTATGCCAAAAAGCTCGTCACCTGCTTGTGAGAACCTGTGGGCTGCATTTTGACCGTGACTCTATTGCACAGCTCAAAGCGGCCCTCGTCGGGCATATGCTCGAAGAATGTGTTAGGCGTCAGAGGAGCAGCGACAGCCTGGATCACAGATATAACCCCTGGTCATTCGTCAGTGGTGCGGAGCGCATTGGGGGCATCCTAACCCCGCCAGCGGGCTTTTGGAGCATCCTGTGAATAGCTCTCAGGGTGCTTGCACGGGCGGTGGGTTGTTGCGCAAAAACGGCTGTACGGCTACAAATCCCAACCCAAACGATCCAATGACTAAGACGACTGCAGCGGCCATCCAAAGTACGGCAGAGCCCTGGGATCCGTGATGTTGCTCCCGTACCCGCTGATAAATGCCGGTGGAATAGGCTGAGGAGTCTGCCTCGCCGAGATAGGGATCCGGGCCGCCCCTATCCTGCATCAACTCGTCCAGGGAAGGAACCTGGTAGCCAGTGCGGGGGTAGGGCTCGGCAGAGGTGTGGGTGGAAGGGTGGCGAAGGGAATCAAAGGAGGACGGGGCAAAGCCGTTGGATGAGAAGGAGGGGGTCTCGTTGCGGGCCTGTCGGCGCTTGAGGCGATTCAAAAAATCGTAGCTGGGAGGGGCTTCCGGTTGGCCGGGATTGGCAGTCGGGCTGTTCTGTTGGAAAGAGGCTTCAGAAGCTGCAGCAACTTGGGCAGCCTGGCCATTTGCGTCAGCAAGCCGTAGGCTGATTTGCTGCAGGCGCTTCAGGGTGTGGCCCAATTGCCCCTGGAACTCTCGGGTGATGGCAGCGAGCTCTCCAGACAACTGCTGATGCAGAGCGCGCAGGTGCTGGTTTTCCGAGGAAAGCAGGCTTATCTGCTGACGGGCAGACTCCAACTCTTCGGCCACTTGTTGATACACCTGAATCGGCACCACCCCTGGCCCCGTCTCCATTGCGGCAGGGGAGCGAAAGCCACTGGGGTTACTGTTGCTGTTGCGAGCGCCAGAGGGGCTAGAACCCCGAAAACCGTATTGCATAAATTGGGATCGACTCGGAAGGACAGGGGGCTGGGACAGCTTGACACAGAGGGATCCAAGATATCAGGGATCTCCAAGGATAGTGCTGAACACCGGCAATCTAAAGGCGTGCAGCTCTAGCGTTAGTGTAAGCCGCAATTACTACCCCAAGCATACCGCTAAGCCTTTGGAATGGGCGATCTCTTCACAGCAATTTTTCCCGCCCACAAGCGCCATTTCCCCGCTGCTTCCAGGGAGGGCCGGCTTGCGCTGTCGTTCCCACGTCACGAATACTCCCCCACCAAGTCCGGGGAGCCTGAAGATTCGGAATCTGAGGCAGAGGAGTCCCGCAGCAGCCGCTCCAGATCCCGTCGCAGAGGTGGTTCCAACTGTTCCAGCTCATTGACAAAGTCTTTTATACCCTGAAACTGGCGATAAACGGAGGCAAAGCGCACGTAGGCCACCTCACTTAGGTGTTGCAGGCGCTCCAGCACCATCTCGCCGATGCGCAGGCTGGTTACCTCTTGGGCATCTTCCAATTGCAGTTTTTCTTCGATCTCATTGACCAGCTCTTCCATCTGTCTGACGGTGACGGGGGTTTTTTGGCAGGCACGCATCACCCCTTGCAGGATCTTGTTGCGGTTGAAGCTTTCGCGGGATCCATCCCGTTTAATGACCATGATGGGCATGAACTCGATGCGCTCATAGGTGGTGAAGCGGTAGCCACAGGACATGCATTCTCGCCGCCGCCGCACACTCTGGCCACCTTCTGCCGAACGAGATTCCAAAACTCGGATTTCTTGTTTGCTGCAGCGGGGACATTTCATGGCTTGCAGTCCTTACAAAGCGACAGGTGGGTAGGAGGGTGCCTCAATTTTACCGGATGCTTAATCTTCTGGTGCTTAGACAGGTTGCAAATGAGATGGACTCTGTTCGTCGAGTGCAGATTGCAAGGGATCCCACCAAGCAGCGGCTTGCGCCTGGATCTGGGCCTTCAGCTCCGGTTCCATGCGATCCAAATGGATCAATACCCATTTCATTCTGCCCAAGGGGGCTAAGAGGGATCGCTGACGCAACAGGAAGTCCCAATACAACGTATTGATGGGGCAGGCTTGTTTGCCAACCTTTTCGCTGGGATTGTAGCGGCAATGGCGGCAGTAGTCACTCATTTTGCGGATGTACTGAGCAGAGGCGGCATAGGGTTTGGTGGAGAGCATGCCCCCATCGGCAAAAAGGCCCATGCCGATGACGTTGGGCTGCATCACCCAGTCGTAGCTGTCGATAAACACATCCTGAAACCACGCTTCTACTGCCTGGGGCTGAATGCCACTGATGAGGGCGAAATTGCTGAGCACCATTAGCCGCTGGATGTGGTGGGCATAACCATGACGGCGAATTTGATCCAGGGTGTGCTGCAGACAGGCCATGTCGGTTTTGCCCGTCCAAAAAAACTCTGGCAGGGGTCGCTGGTGGCCAAAAAAGTTGTTCTGGGCATAGCCGTTGGGCATTTGGTATTCGTAGAAGCCGCGCATGTACTCCCGCCAGCCCAGGATCTGGCGGATGAAGCCTTCGGCGGAGGGCAGGGGGATCCCACCCTGATAGTAAGCCCGTTCGGCGGCGGCAATGACTTCGTGGGGGGTGAGCAGGCCCAGATTAAGGTAAGGGGAAAGCAGGGAGTGGTAGAGAAAGTCTTCCCCAGTTTGCATGGCGTCTTGCCAAGGGCCGAAGTGGGGCAGGCGCTCGTGGATGAAGTGATCAAGCACTTGCAGGGCTTGGGCGCGGGTGACGGCCCAGCCAAATCCTTCTAGAGATCCGAAGTGATGGCCGTAGTGTTGCTTAACTTTTGCGATGACAGCCTGGGTGATGGCGTCGGGGGGGAAGGTGAGGGGCTGGGGGTAGCGCATTCCGGGTTTGGGGGGATGGCGGTTTTCCCGGTCGTAGTTCCAGCGCCCGCCCAGGGGCTTGGGGCCATCCATGAGAATGCGGAAGCGTCTTCGCCCTTCGCGGTAAAAGTCTTCCAGGAGCAGGCGCTTGCGACCTGAGGCCCAGTCGATAAATTGACGAGTACTCCAGAGGAAGTGGTTGTTTTCCAAGATCAGGAGGGGGCAAGGGAGGGTGGATCTCAGATTTTCCACCTCCTCCCGGATGGGAATATCAGCTGGCTGCATGAGGCGGATCTGCTGCAGTTGATGCTGCTTGGCCCAGGTTTGCAGGGGCTCGGCATAGCTGTCGGCTTCCACGTAGGTGACCGGGTAGCCCCGCTGTTGCAGTTCTTGGGCAAAGTGACGCATGGCCGACCAGACCAGCACCAGTTTCTGCTGATGGTGGTTGCGGGAGCTGGCCCACCGGTGAGATTCGATGAGAATGACGGGAACTCGGTCTGGGGATAGGGTCGAGAGGGAAGCGAGGGCGGATTGCTGTGGGTGGAGTTGATCCGCAAGGATCCAAACCCCTTCTGGGCCGGCAGATGGAGCGATCATGGGATGCTGAAGCTCTCGGTCTATGGGAGGAGCGCTGAGAATGACACAGGTTGAGTTTAGCTCTGGGGGGCAAGGCCAGGTGGCAGTTGCAAGGGATCCCAATGTCTGCTGAATCTCTGCGGATTGTTTTCAAAGCATGAACGGTACAGACGAGGAGAGAGAGACATTGCCGGAGAGACCCCACAGGCCGGGGATCCCTTTCCTGCGGTGGTGGGCCGGGCTGGGGATGGTGGCCCTGCTGCTGCTGGTGATCTGGAACTGCACGGATCCCTTGCCGCCGGCGTGGGATGAGGCCCAGCATCTGCTGCAGGCGCAGGCTTTTGGGCTTCACCTGGGACGGTTTCGCTGGGATGGGCTGTGGGGGCAGCAGTTTTTGCATTTGAACCAGCGCTACCCCCCTTTGGCCTATTGGCTGGGGATCCCCTTGGCAGTTCTACATCCGTTCAGCCGGGCGGACGGGCAGTTGCTCAACTTGGGGTTGCTGGGGGTGCTGGTTCTGGCAACGCAGCGGCTGGGACAGCGGGTCTATCGCTCTGGGGAAGTGGGCTGGCTGGCGGCGGCGTTGGTGCTCCTCTATCCGGGGATCACGGCTTTGGCCCATGTCTACATGCTGGAGCTGCCACTGGTGGTGGCGGTGACGCTGGCGTTTTGGGCGCTGTGGGCCTATGGGGAGAAGCCTTCCTGGTGGGGGGCGGTGGGGGTGGGGGCGGGGGTGGCGGCGGTGCTGCTCACCAAGTGGACGGGGGTGCTGTTTTTGCTGCTGCCTTTGGTGGGAGTTGCAGGTCAAGCCCTCTGGCGCTCTGGGAAAGCGGTGGGGTGGTGGAAAGGGATCCCTTGGTTGGTGCGGCTGGCCCACTTGGCCTTGGGGATGGGTGTGATGCTGCTTTTGTGCTGGCCCTGGTATGGGGCCAATTGGCTGTTTGTGCTCAGCAATGGCTGGGCTTACGCCGAGACTGCCCACTACTACATCACTTGCCCAGCGGGATCCCTGTGCTGGTGGACCACCTACTTGCGCTTTCTGCCCCTGCAGATGAGCCCTTTTCTGTGTGGGTTGCCGCTGCTGAGCGGGTGGGGATCCCTGGACAGGCGAGAGGCAGTCTTGTGGGCCACCTACGGTTCCGGCTACCTTCTCTACACCCTGGTGGACATCAAAGATGTGCGCTTCACCCTACCCCTGCTGCCTCTCTTGGCCGTGTTATCAGCAGGCGGGATCCAAAAGGCTTGCCGGTGGTTGGAGGAACGCTGGGGTGCGTGGGCTTTGCAAAGGGGAGTCTGTGCAGGGCTAGTTCTGGGCTGCTTGGCCTTGGCCAATTTGGGTCGGCCCCTTACCCCAGGCGTGGCTCCTCTGTGGACGGGGATCCAAATGCATTGGCAGGGGCAGCACCCCACACAGGAGCTGACGCAGTGGATCCAATCCTTGATCCAGCCAGGCTTGACCACCACGCTGGGGGTTCTCCCCAATACAGAGCTGATCTCTTCCGAAACCCTCACCTACTTGGCGGCTCTTCAGCGCTGGCCGGTTACATTCCGCGCTGCTGGGCAAACCCCCTGGCCGGAGTTGGAGCTCTCCTTGCTGGATGGGTTTGTGGATGCCGAAGGGGAACAGGGAATTATTGGCCCTTATGGCCCGACTAAGGAGCAGATCCGGCAGCACCTGCGCAGCAGCCCAGACTGGCGACAAGATCCGGCGGTGGAGTTGCCTACGGTGGGTCGGCTGCACACTTACTTCCCTCGCTTTTCAAAGGTGACGGTACAGGAGTGGCCTCTGGAAGCTGGGGAGGTGGAGCTGGTGGAGGTTGAGACGCTGTCGGAGCTGGGGATCCCGGCCTGGAAGTTGCGCTGGCAAGGCCCAGCTCAGAACTTGGCCCAGACGCTGGTTTGGGCGCGGCTGGAAGACGGGCAAGGACGGGTTTTGGAGAAGCGGGCCTGGGTGCTGGGGCAGAATCGCCTGCAGCTCAACTCAACAGGCGGCTGGCTGGTGGAAGAGATCTTGACGCTGCCCACAACCGACTTCCCAAGAGGTGGCCTTCTCCACCTGGAATGGCAGTTGCCCAAAGGGATCCGCCATTCCCTACACCAATCCTGGAGAGGATCCCTGTCGAGCTTCCCGAAGGAGGGATCCCCCCTTGTAACGGATCCCTTGTTTCCTCTCCGCGAGGCGGCCAGAGCTGCTGCCGCTGGGGATCTGCAGGCCCTCTCCCTTTATCTCAATGCCTGGACAACCCTGCAATACCCGACTTTTTTAACAGATCCAGATCGCGTCTTGGCTCGGCAATTGCTGGAGAGGGAATGGCAACAGGCTGCTGCCCAAGGCCAACTGAGCCAGCAAATCCAGAGCCACTACCAACTGGGCTTGCTGTTGGCGGTGCTGTTACAACCAGAAGCAGCTCAGTTGCATTTTCAACAGATCGTCGAGCTGGATCCGGAAGACGAGTGGGCGCGGGCTTACCTGGGGTTTTTGCGAGTATTGTTCACTCACGACTTTGAGGGGATCCGGGGGTTGCGACAAGAGCTCTCGGCTGTGCTTCAGCCTCTTTGCCGGAAAGCGGATTTGGATTGGGATTTGAATTGGATTTGTGCTGCTCTTTAGCCACAAAGTCCAGCTCCATTTGAGAAACCTGGGAAAGAAGAAAGTCGGCAAAAGCTTTGGCCACCACCGAAAGACGTTTAGAGCGCAAATAGACCAAATGCCAGAACCCCCGAATGGGAAACTCTTCCACATCCAAAATAGCCAGATGATGCTGCCATCCCCCCAAGGCCAACACATGCTGAGACAAAACCGAAATGCCCAATCCACCCACAATGCCCTGGCGAATGGCTTCGCTGCTGCCTATCTCCATGCGGATGTTGAGTTTCAGGTTATGCTTGTCGAAGAGCCGCTCTACAGCCATGCGGGTGCCGGAGCCGGGTTCACGGGCTAAAAAAGGTTCTTGGGCAATGCGCGCCAGAGGGATCCCCTTTTGGCCCACCAGCGGATGATGAATGGGGGCCATCACCACCAAAGGATTTTCCAGAAAAGGTTGTGCCACCACGTCCAGATCTTCTGGCGGCATCCCCATCACGTAGAGATCGTCCATGTTGTTGCTCATCCGCTCCAAAACCTGCTGGCGGTTGAGCACCTTAAGAGCTACGTCAATGCCGGGATACTGCTGACAAAATGGCCCCAGCAGACGGGGTATAAAGTATTTGGCAGTGGTGACCACTCCAATGCTCAGCCGTCCCTGCTTTAGCCCCTTCAGGTCGGCAAGGGTCATCTCGAATTGATTCAATTGTTCAAAAATCTTCTCGCAGGTTTGGTGTAAAGCTTGCCCCGCTTCGGTGAGATACAGCCGCTTGCCCACCTGTTCAAACAACGGTAACCCCACGGCTTTGCTCAATTGCTTGATCTGCATGGAAATCGTGGGCTGGGTCAGGTAAAGCTCTTCTGCAGCGCGGGTAAAGCTCAAGTGACGAGCGGCAACCTCGAAGATTTGCAGTTGATGCAGGGTAATGGCCTTCATGGACAATCAAGAAAAGCTAAAGGTTTACTACTAAATCATAAGCGCTAATCTATGCCTTTTGGCGAGATCCCTAGGAGAACCTGGCTAACGGTCACAGTGGCGAAAGGGGCAAAACCGAAGAGCAAACCCCTGCCACTGGGATCGGAGGTCTAGTCATTCTAAACAGGAATGAAACATTTCTGTTGCACTACTCCCCAACTCCCCTCTCCCCGATGGAGAGGGATTAGAGGTGGCTGTAGAAGCGGCGCAGAGCGCTGAGAAGGTGTCTCAATCTAGATTGAAATAACTATAGGGATTGGCCAAGGGATTGCGCCGGTGTGGGCACGGGCGGCTGTTTTTTTTCAATAGCCGCTCTCTGGGCAGGAGAAGAGTACGATCGCAGACATTCTCGTGGAGGTTGAGGGTGCTAAGACTGCCAAAAAACAAAGGGAGCCGCTGGCTTGCGGGTGTGCTGGGCGCGCTGATGTTGCTGGGATCCGGAATCACGGCCCAGGCTCAGTTCTTGTGGCCCGGCCATTCCCTTTTCCCCAGCTCTGGTTCCGTAGACAGTGCGGAACAGAGGGGATCCCACTTGGCTGCTCGGCTCGACGCCTACTGCCGACAGCCGCCCGAGGAGGTAGCGCGCAAGGCTCAACTGCGCCAGCAGGCTGCCCAGTCGAATGCTGCTTGGGCCGAGTACACCCAAGTTTTGGCCGAACATGGCGCTGCCTTGATTGCCTGCCGCAGCCAACGCTGGCCCCAGATCCAGGCCATCTGGGTACGTCTGCATCCCTGTGATGCCAATCCGGGCGTGTTGGATCAGGTGTTCGACCAAGTGGTAAACCTGGGCTACAACCGCGTTTTTATCGAGACCTTTTACGATGGTCGCTCTATTTTGCCGGATGGCGCAGGGGGGATCTGGCCCAGCTTACAGCCCAACGCCGACTTGTTGGATCTGGCTCTGAAGGCGGCGCGACGCCGCGGCTTATCTGCCTATGCCTGGGTGTTTTCCCTCAATTTCGGCTACAGCTACGGACAACGGCCCGATCGACAGGTGGCCCTGGCCCGCAACGGTCGCGGCATCACCACCGTCTTGGATCCCGCTACAGCCCTTTCGGAAGACCTGGGCAGTCCTGGCGAGGTATTTGTGGATCCCTTTCATCCCTTGGCACGGCGGGATTTTGCCGAGTTGGTCCGCCGCATCCTACAGCGACAGCCGGATGGGATCCTTTTCGACTACATTCGCTATCCGCGTGGCTCAGGGGGATCCAGCGTGGCGGCCACCGTCCGAGACTTGTGGATTCACGGAGAGGCCGCCCGGAAAGCCTACCTCAATTTGGCAGAAAACCCGGCGGGTCGGGCATTGCTGGAGCGCTACCTAAGCCAGGGCTACATTGCAGTGGCAGATGTTCTCCATCTGGATGCCACCTATGCCGAAGAGCCCAGGTGGCGTCAGCCAGGGGATCCCTGGCCCAGCCCGACCGAGAAATGGGCGCTTTCCCCAGAGTTACTGGACTGGGCTGCCCAAGACATGGCCAGCAGGAATTGGCAGGGGGATCAGCTTTCCTCTGCAAAAGATTTACCAGAGAGTCTGGAGAAACCGGCGGATTCCAGTTCTGAGGCAGCAGCACCAACTCCTGCCCCTTCCCCCACCCCCAGCGCCGCCGTTCGCCAAGAACGTTGGCAGCAGCAGCTTTGGCAGCTGAGCGTCGAGTTTGCCCGCTACGGCGTTCTCGATTATCTACAGCAGGCCGCCCAACCCGCCCAGAGGCTGGGGATCCCGGTGGGGGCTGTCTTCTTCCCAGAAGGCAACCAAGCAGTAGGAGAAGGGTTTGACGCTCGTCTGCAACCCTGGGACCGCTTTGATCCGGGTATGGAATGGCACCCAATGGCCTATGCCAAGTGCGAGGATAGCTCCTGTGTGGCGCAGCAGGTGGAGCAGGTCCTGGCTGTGGCCTCTCCCCAAACCTTTGTCTGCCCGGCCATTGCCGGTCTATGGGGACAAGCCCAGCGGCAACGCCCCAGCCTGGAAACCCAAACAGCAGAGCTGGCCCGCCGCTTCCCCCAGTTGCCCTGTGTGAGTCACTTCGCCCTCTCCTGGATCGAGCCGGAGCTGGAGCGCAGCCGTCGCACCTGTCAACTCTAACGCCCATCCCAATCTGAAAGTTAGGAATTCTGAACTTATGAGCCCTGAGCAATTTGATCTGATTAACCGCCTGTTTCAACTGACCTTTCAGATCGGGGATCGCTTGGGCTGTGAATCCTCAGATCCTGCTCAATTGTTGCTGACCAACCGGCCCAGCCTGGAATCCAGTTGCACATTCTTTCCTTCCGATTTCACCTACGAAGCCTTGGATCCCCAAGTGTGGGCCGACTACATGGCGGAAGTTCCGGCCTTAGCGCAGATGGCGAATATTTTGCAACCTTATCCTTTCACCTGTGGCATTTATCGCCAAGACGAGGTTTCGTGGTGGATTTGCGCCTTTTGGGCAGCCCAAGAGGACTTGGGAACCAACTTGCTCTTGCGCGCCCACAGAGTCGAAACTTAGGCGCTTGAGCCCTATCTCCTCTCCCTCATCGAGACGGGGATCGGCGTTACCGGAATCAAAGGGGCTGATAGCAGTCGTGGTTTTTATTA
>NZ_JANSHV010000155.1:0-1485 GCF_047461775.1 Synechococcus sp. R6-5 | reverse complement strand
GGGGGGATCCCTAGAAATTGGAAACCCTATAGCCACAAAAAATCCCCCGCCAATAAGGCGGGGTTTTTCCTTCGGGGGGATCTATAGAATTGGAAACCTAGGGATCCCCAGTTGGAAAGAAATTGGAAACAGAGAAAAGATTAGAGTAAAGCCGGTGCTGCTCGGCAGAGGCCAGGCAGCGCTGTTGGTGCTCAGGCCACTCCTGGAGGGCTAGTTTTTGTTGTTCCTGGAGAAGGGTTTGTAGGTCTGAGTCTGCAGGCAGCTCGCCTTGCAAAACCTGCAAATCGTTAAAGCGGCCCAGTTGATCCTGCAAGCACTTCAGGGTTGCTATCCAATCTTGCATGGTTTCCCCGTAAAAGGGCGCAAAAAACTCCACCTGATAGCGCAGCCGTTTGGTGGCCTTGCGCAGCTCGTGCAGTTGCTCAGCCTGGGCTTCCGTTGCGGGGAAAGCAGGGATCCGCCAGCCTGGCTGCAGCAGCCACTGGGCCAGCAGGGGAGTCAGCAAGTGGGGCAAGCTTTCCGGCAAAGGCAGCTCCGCCTGGGGCTTATAGCGGGGGTGAGCCAGCCACTGCTCGCAGGCAGCTTGAAACGCCAGGAAGTCAGCATCTTCAAGAATGCGGCGGGAGCGTTTCTCGGCTTGGGTTCGACGTTGCTGCAGATCTTGTTTTAGCTTCTCCAGTTCTGCCTGCTGGGCTGCCGGGATCCCTTCCCAGCAAGGTTCCTGCAGGATTTCCAGCAGCACGTCCAGATCCCGCTGCTTGCCCAAAGCACTGGCCAGCTTTTGCAGGCGTTTGGGCTTGAGAGGCTTGGGCAGCCGGACGGATCCCTGAAACACCTGCACCCAAGTGCCAATACGGCGCAAGGTCACTCGGATTTGGTGGAGAGATTCTGCCGCCTCTGGATGCTGGGTCAGAACTCGCTTTACGTGTTTCTGCAGCCGCTGCCATTGCTGGCTCAACAGTTGATGGGCTTGGAGGGCTAGGGAGGACGAAGACAATGGGGAAAGTGAGATTGGGTTATGTTCACCCTTTTGCTCGTCAGCAGTCGCACCGGTGTCACCCGGCAACAGGGCATCCATAGACAAACCTCTCCTCTCCGAAGGCACAGCGAAGCAACTAAGAAGACAAAAACTCCCTACCCGAGGGGCGATCCAGCCCAACTTAACCTGGAAGGGGGTAAAGCAGTTTCGCTTCTTAACCTCTTTTTAACCTTAAGAGGGCAAGAGGGGGAAGGTAGTGACATACTCCCGACCCCGACTGCTGGCAGTACGGGGCGGGCTTTTCGCTTCAAAGGACTCCGTCCCGCAGAGGAAAGCAGGGAGCCTACGCAAGAACCCTCCACGTTCGGCGAAGCCGTGCCGTAGGCATACAGACAATGCCGTTTTGTACAGCCGAGTTGATTGTAGAACAACGACCGCCTTTCACCCCAACCCTCGTCCTACAGACAGAGGGCGGGGCTTCAAGGACTCCGTCCCGCTAGCGCGAA
>NZ_JANSHV010000154.1:0-6378 GCF_047461775.1 Synechococcus sp. R6-5 | reverse complement strand
GCTTATTATTGACTAGAGTCATGCTCCAATTGCCCCTAGCTTAGGTCAACAACCCAGGGCCCAAGAGACGGGCCTGACGCTCTTCCAGTATGCGGCTTAAGGGGGGCCAGCGCTTCAGGTCGGGGTCTTGGACAATAAGCTGCTCTGCCGCCTGGCGGGCCAGCTGCAGCACCTCTTGATCCTCCATGAGACTGGCCAGGGCGAAATCGGGTAGCCCCGACTGGCGGGTACCCATCACTTCCCCTGGGCCGCGGAAGCGCAGATCCATCTCGGCAATGAAAAACCCGTCGTGGGATTGCTCCAGCACCTTCAGCCGCCGCAGAGCATCTTCTCCTTTGGATCCCGTCATCAAGATGCAATAGGCTTGGTCGGATCCCCGCCCTACCCGCCCCCGCAGTTGGTGCAGTTGGGAGAGCCCAAAGCGCTCCGCATGCTCCACCAGCATCACCGAGGCATTGGGCACATCTACCCCCACCTCCACCACCGTGGTAGAGACCAGAATATCCAGCTCCCGCCGGCGAAAGGCCGCAATGACAGCTTCCTTCTCGCTACTGGTCAAGCGCCCGTGCAGCAGGCCCACCCGAAATTGGGGGAAGACCTTTTCCTGCAGACGCTGGTGTTCCTCGATGGCAGATTTGAGATCCAGCTTCTCCGACTCTTCAATCAACGGCAGCACCACGTAGGCCTGCCGCCCTTGGGCAATTTCCCGCTCGATAAGCCGCATCACCTGCAGGCGATCCCCTGGCCGGGCCACCAGGGTGTGCACGGGCTTGCGCCCCGGCGGCAGCTCGTCAATTTGGGTAACATCCAGATCCCCATGCAGGGCCAGGGTGAGGGTGCGGGGGATGGGGGTAGCGGTCATGGTGAGGACATCGGGGTGATCCCCTTTCTGTTGCAGAGCGGCCCGCTGCTCCACGCCAAAGCGGTGCTGCTCGTCGATGACCACCAAGCCCAGGTTGCGAAACTGCACTGCCGGCTGGATGAGAGCATGGGTGCCCACCACCAAGGGCAATTCCCCGGTCTGCAACTGCCGCAGGATCTCCCGGCGCTTAGCAGGGGGCGTGGATCCAGTCAACAGTTCAACGGGCACCTGCAGCTGGCTGAGCCATTCCACCAACTTGCGGTAGTGTTGCTCGGCCAAAACCTCGGTGGGAGCCATGAGGGCCGCCTGCCAACCGGATTGAATGGCTGCCAGCAAAGCCGCCACCGCCACCACGGTTTTGCCGGATCCCACATCTCCCTGCAAGAGGCGGTTCATGGGCAAGGGATCCCGCAGATCCGCTAGGATCTCGTCGATGGCCCGCTGCTGGGCAGCGGTAAGCTGAAAGGGCAGGATTTGGTAGAAGCGATCCAACAGCTCCCCTCTAGCCGGCTGGTAACGAGGTATGGCCTGAGCTTGGGCACGATAGCGGTGTCGCCGCTGCAATAGGCTTAGTTGTAGGTAGAAAAACTCATCGAACACCAGCCGCCGCCGGGCCTGGGCCAGCAGCTCTCGGGTCTTAGGAAAGTGGATCTGCTGCAGGGCAACAGGCAAGTCCAAAAGCTGCAACTGCCGCTTGAGATCCGCCGGCAAGGGATCCTCCACCAAGGCCGCCGCCGGCAAAGCCAGTTGCACCGCCTTGCGCACCAGATCGGCGGGGATCCCTTCTGAGAGAGGGTAAACTGGCAAGATCTTGCCCAGCCTGTCCAGCTCCTCGCCCTCTCCCCCCAGCACCTCCAGTTGCGGGTTATCCAGCGTTAGGCCCAACCGGCCCTTTTTGACCAGGCCGCTGGCAGCCACCAGGGCCCCCTTGGGGTATTGCCGCTCCAGGGAAGCTTGCCAACTGCGCTGGGCAAACTGCCGCCCGCTGTAGAAGCGGCTGAGGGTAATTACACCACTTTTGTCGGCAATCTTTAGGTTGAAGATGGTCAGCGAGGGATTCTTAGGGCTGGTAAAGCAACTGCAACTTTTCACCGTCCCTACAAGGGTAACGGTCTCCCCCACCTTGGCTTGGCGGATGAGCACCCGCCGGGAATAGTCCAGGTAGTCGCGGGGGAAGTAGTAGAGGGCATCCCGCACGCTGTGTAGGCCCAGTTGTGCCAGTTTCTCCGCTGACTTGGGACCAATGCCTTTGAGAAACTGCAGCGGCTGCTCCAGGCTGAGGCCGGCGGGGAGAGATGGGGAAATCGTGCTCCGCCCTGCCTCTGGGGGGGTTGTTGCTACGCCTACGGCAGGGAAACCAGAGCGCTGTGGCAACGAGGCTGCAAACGAGCCAGGTTGGTGGGAACTCGGTCGGGACAGCTCTTGCTGACGTCGGACTCGCTCCAGCCAGCGGCGGGTTTCGGCCACCAGGTGCTGGCGTTCGGGCAGCTCCAGCTCGGAATACAGGGTATAGCGGGATCCCAGTTCTTTCCATCGCCGCCGGTCATCTCCATTCAGCACCCAGTCAGAGGGGGGATCCTGTCCGAACACACTCCCCAAAAATTGGGAGAAGGTCTGCTCTCGCCCTCGCAGGTCGGTAAACCCCACCTCTGCTTCTAGGGAAAGGGCGCGCTGAAGCCGCTGTAGATCCACCTGGCTCAAGTTGCTTGGCTGCCGGGAGTGCTCCTTATCAATCCAACTTTAGCCAACAACGGCAGGACAACCGAAGGAGTGCAGCAGCGCAAGCCACACTTTCCATTCCTTGATAAAGAAAAAAGCCTGCCTTGTTACTCCGCAACGCTGTCGCGACGGGGCAGGCCAAAGGGATCCCTGGGGATGAGGGGGCTTCAGCTACGGGCCAGGGCGGATCCCAAAAGCAGAGCCATCACTGCCGGCACCAAGGCAATCGCCAGGATGGTGAAAACTTGTGCGTCCGTCATAACCAACTCCCTAACAGTGGAATTGCACAAAAGTCAGCTCCCTCACTCTACCGTAGCTTGAGGGGTAGCCTTGACACCGAGAAGAAAAGCTCAACATTCTTTACAAAGCAGCCCTTGCCCATCCCGCTTGACCGTGGCTCCCAGATCCTCTGCTTGGATCGATGTTGCTCCGCAACGCTGTCGCGACTGACATTCTCCCCACCCCTAAAGCAAGGGATTCTTTCTCAGTTTTGGGGTTTTACCCCAGGCAGAAAGGCCGGGGCCTGCGCTGCTGGTTTGCGGGTCATGCTACGATGTTGCTCCGCAACGCCGTCGCGACGGCGAAGCAGTTCTTGCCCATTCCTCCTGCGAAGTTCGGTCTTGGCGTCATCATGGTAGCTGCTCCACAAAGTCTGACCACCTCACGGGATAGCTTGGCCATCCTGGCGGAAACGGATCCCTTGGTTTACCGCCTGATCCAGGAAGAGCTCAACCGGCAGCGGGATCACCTGGAGATGATCGCCAGCGAGAACTTCACCTCTCCTGCCGTCTTGGCAGCCCAGGGCTCGGTGCTCACCAACAAGTATGCAGAAGGGCTGCCGGGCAAGCGCTACTACGGCGGCTGCGAGTTTATTGACGAGATTGAACAGCTGGCCATTGACCGGGCTAAGCAATTGTTCGGGGCAGCCCACGCCAATGTGCAGCCCCACTCGGGGGCGCAGGCCAATTTCGCTGTTTTCTTGGCCCTGCTGCAGCCAGGAGACACAATTATGGGCATGGATCTGGCCCACGGCGGCCACCTTACCCACGGCTCGCCGGTGAATGTCTCCGGCAAATGGTTCCAGGTGGTGCATTACGGGGTGGATCCGCAGACGGAGCGGATTGATTTTGACCAAGTGCGGGATCTGGCCCTGCAGCACCGGCCCAAGCTGATCATCTGCGGCTACTCTGCCTATCCGCGGACAATTGACTTTGCCGCTTTCCGCGCCATTGCCGACGAGGTGGGGGCCTATCTTCTGGCCGACATTGCCCACATTGCCGGCTTGGTGGCCACTGGACATCACCCCAACCCCGTGCCCCTCTGCGATGTGGTGACCACCACTACCCACAAGACGCTGCGAGGGCCGCGCGGGGGACTCATTCTCACCCGCGACCCAGAATTGGGCAAAAAGCTGGATAAGGCAGTGTTCCCCGGCAGCCAGGGGGGGCCGCTGGAGCATGTTATTGCTGGCAAGGCGGTGGCCTTTGGAGAAGCCCTGCAGCCCAGCTTTGCCCAGTACTCGGCGCAGGTGATCGCCAATGCTCAGGCCCTGGCGGGATCCCTGCAACGGCGAGGCATTCGACTGGTTTCCGGGGGCACCGACAATCACCTGATGTTGCTGGATCTGCGCTCGGTTTCGGCGGTGCTGGAAAAAACTGGGGCGGCGGATCCGGTAATGACGGGCAAACGGGCGGATCGGCTGATGGGGGAGATCCACATCACCGCCAATAAGAACACCATTCCCTTCGACCCACAGCCGCCCTTTGTAGCTAGCGGCCTGCGTCTGGGATCCCCAGCCTTGACCACCCGCGGCTTGGGGCCAGTAGAATTTGAGGAAATTGGGGAGATCATCGCCGATTGTCTGTTTCAGCCTGAGGAGCCTGCTGTATTGGAAGAGTGTCGCCAGCGGGTGGCCCAGCTCTGTCGTCGTTTCCCCCTCTACCCCCACTTGGGATAACCGCAATCCTCGCCACGGCTTGCTATGCCCTACTTGGTTGCCTTTCTGGCTGCTGCCTGTGTGGTTCTGTGGGCAACCCCGGTGGTGAAGGCGGTCGGGATCCGCAGTGGCCAGTTGGACTTTCCCGACGAGCGCAAGATCCACCAGCAACCGATGGTGCGCCTGGGGGGGGTTTCCATCTTTTTTGGCAACTTGGTGGCCCTGCTGTTGCTCTGGGGAGCCGGAGCTTTTGGGGGCTTGCGCACCGAGCAGGAGTACGAGATTTGGGGGGTGACGATCGGTGGGGTTTTGTTTTTTTTGATTGGCCTGGCGGACGACCTGTTTCACCTGTCGCCTTTTTCCCGCTTGTTGATGCAATTCGGCGTGGCTGCTGCCGCTTGGGGAGTAGGGGTGCGCATTGAGTTCATCAGTCTGCCCGGGAGAGGGATCTGGCCCTTTCCGGTGTGGTTGAGCCTGCTGATTACCCTGTTCTGGCTGGTGGGGATGGCCAACGCCATCAACTTCATGGACGGGCTGGATGGGCTGGCGGCAGGGGTGTCGGGAATTGCGGCAGTGGTGATGCTGATCGTAACCCTGCTGCTGGATCGACCGGCGGCGGCCATGCTGGCGGCGGCTTTGGCGGGAGCTTGCCTAGGCTTTTTGCGCTACAACTTCAACCCAGCGCAGATCTTCATGGGGGATGGGGGGGCCTATTTTTTGGGCTTTACCCTGGCTGGGATCGGGGTGATCGGGGTGGCCAAGGGGGTGACCACGCTGGCAGTGGCTCTGCCTTTCTTTATCTTGGCGGTGCCGATCCTGGATATGTCCACCGTAATCCTCAAGCGGCTGGCCAGGGGGAAGTCGCCTTTCCATCCCGACAAAGGCCACTTGCACCACCGCTTGCTCAAAGCCGGCCTATCCCATCGGCATTCAGTGCTGCTCATCTACGCCATGACCCTCTGGGGGGGATCCCTGGCCTTGGCCTTGGCGGGCTTGCCAGCAGGGGGCACCTACCTGGGCGGGGCCTCGCTGGTGTTGGCAGGGGTGGCTTGGGGGGCTTGGCAACGGCAACGAGCTTTGCCCTCGGAGGACAGGCCCGAACAGGAATATGTTGCTCCGCAATGCTGTTGCGACCAGGAATGTAAAGAAGATTGAGCTGGGCTTGTTCTCCATTGCTCGCCTGCCTAGACTGGAGGCGCTCTATATTTGTTGTTTTTTGTTTTGTTGTTTTTTGTTTAGCTCTGTGTTGCCTCATGCGCCCCACACCTGAGTTGGCAGCTCTCCTGCGCCGCACCGCGGATCGTATCCAATCCCAACACTGGGGCTTCTGGGACTGGGAGTACTGCTGGCGGGACAGCACCCGCTGCAATTGCGGCCTGTTGGTGCGAGAAGCCCTGGGCTGGGATCGGCAGCAACTCAGCCTGCGCATCCACCGCGGCACCTGGCGCTCCATCGCCCAAACCGCCTACCGAACTGTTGCCCTGGCCTTGAGGGATCCCTGGCAACTGGAGGGGCAGTGCGAGGCCACCGGCCTGCAGCTGGGGTATGTGTTCGAGAAAATGGCAGAGCTGGGGTTCGACCAACCGGAAGACTTTGCCGCCCTGGAGGAGCTGAGCGATCCCGTAATTCTGGCCCGCCTGGCGGAAAAAGGTGTGGAGCCAGCACAGCGCGACCAGGCGATCCATGTGGCGCTTTACATGCGGGAACTGGCGGACTGGATTGACGAACAACTGCAGGCGCAGGCTCAGATCAGCCGCTTGAGCCAACCTTTGCCCAAAACACCAGAGATCCTCGTCCAACAGTCGGTGCACCTTACTTGAGGAACTCAGTTGCCTTCCTGATACATTTACGCTGAACACTG
>NZ_JANSHV010000153.1:0-2491 GCF_047461775.1 Synechococcus sp. R6-5 | reverse complement strand
CCGACAAGGAATTTCGCTACCTTAGGACCGTTATAGTTACGGCCGCCGTTCACCGGGGCTTCGGTCGCCAGCTTCGCTTGCGCTAACCGACTTCCTTAACCTTCCGGCACTGGGCAGGCGTCAGCCCCTATACGTCGTCTTGCGACTTAGCAGAGACCTGTGTTTTTGGTAAACAGTTGCCTGGGCCCTTTCACTGCGACCAGCTTGCACTGGCACCCCTTCTCCCGAAGTTACGGGGTCATTTTGCCGAGTTCCTTAGAGAGGGTTCTCTCGCGCCCCTAGGTATCCTCTACCCACCCACCTGTGTCGGTTTCGGGTACGGGTGACAACCTTCATCGCCTACAAGCTTTTCTTGGCACTACCCTCAGCCACGCGGAGTCCGTAGACCCCTCCCAATCCAGTCAGGGTGTGGCCTGCTCTTGTGCGTCCCTCTTCAGCTCCAGTTGTCAGTCAGGGAATATCCACCCTGTCTCCATCGACTACGCCTGTCGGCCTCGCCTTAGGTCCCGACTAACCCCCCGCGGACGAGCCTTCCGGGGGAACCCTTGGGTTTTCGGGGCATTGGATTCTCACCAATGTTTGCGCTACTCAAGCCAACATTCTCACTTCCGCCTCGTCCACGTCTGCTTCCGCTGACGCTTCACCCTACTGCGGAACGCTCCCCTACCATCACCATCCACAACTTCGGCGCATCGCTTAGCCCCGTCCATTTTCGGCGCAAGGGCGCTTGACCAGTCAGCTGTTACGCACTGTTTAAAGGGTGGCTGCTTCTAAGCCAACCTCCTGGTTGTCTGGGCACCCCCACCTCCTTAATCACTGAGCGATGGCTTGGGGGCCTTAGTTGGTGGTCTGGGCTGTTTCCCTCTCGACGATGGAGCTTATCCCCCACCGTCTCACTGCCGACTAACCCTGGCGTATTCGCAGTTTGGTTCGATTTGGTACAGCTCTCGCCGCCCGCACCGATTCAGTGCTCTACCCCACCAGGTACCCGTCGACGCTGCGCCTCAACGCATTTCGGGGAGAACCAGCTAGCTCTGGGTTCGATTGGCATTTCACCCCTAACCACAGCTCATCCGATGATTTTTCAACATCACCCGGTTCGGCCCTCCACTTGGCTTTACCCAAGCTTCAGCCTGGCCATGGTTAGATCACCCAGGTTCGGGTCTACAGCATGGGACTCTCGCCCTCTTCAGACTCGGTTTCCCTTTGGCTCCGGCATTCCCGCCTTAACCTGCCCCACGCTGTAACTCGCTGGCTCATTCTTCAACAGGCACGCGGTCACCCGTTCAATCGGGCTCCCACTGCTTGTAGGCACACGGTTTCATGTTCTGTTTCACTCCCCTCCCGGGGTTCTTTTCACCTTTCCCTCACGGTACTGGTTCACTATCGGTCACGCAGGAGTATTTAGCCTTACGAGATGGTTCTCGCCGATTCACACGGGATTTCCCCTGCCCCGTGCTACTCGGGATCCGGCCGGCGCCTTTGAGCTTTCGGCTACAGGACTTTCACCTTCTCTGGTGCAGCATTCCAGCTGCTTCCCCTAGCCCGCCGGCTGCCGTTTGGCCGTCCCACAACCCCGCCCAGCCGTAGCTGAGCGGTTTAGGCTCTTTCCCGTTCGCTCGCCGCTACTGAGGAAATCACGTTTGTTTTCTTTTCCTGCGGCTACTAAGATGTTTCAGTTCGCCGCGTTCGCCCCTTTAGCCTATGGATTCAGCCAAAGGTGACAAGGCTTGCGCCTTGCCGGGTTGCCCCATTCGGGAACCTGCGGATCACCGCTTTTGTCCAGCTCCCCGCAGCGTTTCGTCGGTAACACGCCCTTCCTCGCCTCTGCGTGCCTAGGTATCCACCGTGCGCCCTTAACTGACTTGACCTTTTCACCTCACGTAACATTGGTGTTCTACCTGCCTCATGCCCCCAGGTTGCTGCTTCCCCCAAGCCAAGGCTCGGAGGGCTCAACCCAGAAGCATGCTGCTCTCTTGCTATGCAGTTTTCAAAGTGCTGGCCGGCTCAACCCGGCTGGAGGCTTGTGCTCGGACCCAAACCCCTAGCCCGGTCGTCAACCTATCCAACTGGAGAACCCCTTCCCGGCTCCTCACCAAAGTGGTGGAGGTAAGCGGACTCGAACCGCTGACTTCTGCCGTGCAAAGGCAGCGCTCTACCAGCTGAGCTATACCCCCAATCCAGACTGCACCCACCCTCTGGCTTTGCCCTCAGCTTGGCCAGCTCGCTTCTAGCTTGCTAGCTCTCCCTTCTCCAGGACAAACAGTGGGCCATCCTGGACTCGAACCAGGGACCTCACCCTTATCAGGGGTGCGCTCTAACCACCTGAGCTAATAGCCCTCCCCTCGGTTCCCCTCCAGAACCCCAGTCAACCATCCCTTCAACCCCGACCGACCTGGGATAACCTTTGCTGGCCTGAGGGTGGTCTAACTCCCCTCAGATGCCCCAAGGTAGGTCTCCCTAAAAGGAGGTGATCCAGCCGCACCTTCCG
>NZ_JANSHV010000152.1:0-11418 GCF_047461775.1 Synechococcus sp. R6-5 | reverse complement strand
GCCGCAGGTGTTGCTGTTGGATGAGCCCTTTGGGGCCCTGGATGCCAAAGTCCGCAAAGAGCTGCGCAAGTGGTTGCGGCGCCTGCACGATGAGGTGCATGTGACAACGGTATTTGTAACCCATGATCAAGAGGAAGCCATGGAGGTGGCGGATCAGATCGTGGTGATGAACCAGGGGCGGATCGAACAGGTGGGATCCCCGGCAGAAATCTATGACCATCCAGCTACACCCTTTGTGATGAGCTTTGTCGGCCCGGTCAACGAGCTTTCTCCCCGCTCCCAACTCTTTTGCCAGCTTCCCGAGGTGCAGGCCGGCCCGCATCAGCTTTTTTTGCGCCCCCACGATGTGCAGATTGAGGTCAACCCCGGCAGCAGTGGTGTTTCTGCCCGCGTTAAGGAGATCATCCACCTGGGTCGGGAGATTCAGGCGGAGCTGATTCTTAGCGATGGCGGATCCCTGTGGGCCCATCTCAGCCGCGAGCAATATGCCAACCAACCCCTGCAGGTGGGGCAGCAGGTCTATGTGCGCCCCAAGGTGGTGAAAGCCTTTCCCGTCAAAAAAACCGAGATGACCGCAATGCCGGTGGGAGCTTGAGAAACGTTGCTGCAAGCTTTGTCTCAACTGTCTTGGCCGTGGCGGCTGACCCTGGGCTATCTCTTCTTGATGTTGGTTCTGCCGCTGGCTGCCTTGATTGCCAAGTCCAGCAGCGTGGGCTGGGCGGAGTTTTGGCGGATCGCGACGGATCCCGTGGCCCTCTCCGCCTATGAAGTTACTTTTGTAACCGCGTTGCTGGCGGCTCTGATCAACGGCGTGATGGGCACTTTGACCGCTTGGGTGTTGGTGCGCTACGCCTTCCCCGGCAAAAAGCTCCTCGAGGGGTTGATCGATCTGCCCTTTGCTTTGCCCACCGCCGTGGCCGGCCTCACCTTGGCGACGGTTTACAGCAGCAACGGCTGGGTGGGATCCCTTTTGGCCCCCTTGGGGATCCGCATCTCCTTTACCCGCTTGGGGGTGGGGGTGGCGATGCTGTTTATTTCTTTTCCCTTTGTGGTGCGGACGGTGCAGCCGGTGTTGCAGGAGCTGGAGAAAGATGTGGAAGAGGCAGCCTGGAGTTTGGGGGCTTCCCGCTTTCAGACCTTCCGGCGCGTGGTGCTGCCCCAGATTCTGCCGGCAGTGCTCACCGGGGTGGCCCTGGGGTTTTCCCGCGCCGTGGGGGAATACGGCTCTGTGGTGATCATCGCTTCCAGCATTCCCTTTCGGGACTTGATTGCGGCGGTGCTGGTGATTCAGCGGCTGGAACAACACGACTATGCTGGGGCAACGGTGATCGGAACGGTGATGTTGGGGATCTCTTTCCTGTCGCTGGTGGTAATTAACCTTCTGCAAGCCTGGGGAAGTCGCCATGAAACCTGACGAGGTAGCAGGTGTCAAACCGAAGCCCTCAACATGGCTGTCGGGCCTGTTGATCGGGATCGTCGGGCTTTACATCGCGCTGCTGCTCGGGATCCCGGTGGTGAACATCTTCTATCAGGCGTTTCGAGAAGGGATCCCAGCCTTTCTCCATCGCCTGACAGAGCGGGAGTTGCTCAGTGCCCTGCGGTTGACGGTGCTAACCGCCCTGGTCGTTGTGCCCCTCAATACCTTTTTCGGCCTCTGTGCCGCCTTGGCCATTGCCCACCGGCGTTTTCCGGGGCGGGCCCTGCTCCTGAGCCTGATCGATCTGCCCTTTTCCATTTCCCCGGTGGTGGCCGGCCTAATGCTGGTGCTCATCTTCGGGCGTCAGGGTTGGCTGGGATCCTGGAACTTGCGGGTTATCTTTGCATTTCCGGGCATTGTGTTGGCAACGGCTTTCATCACCCTTCCTTTTGTGGCGCGGGAAGTGTTGCCGGTGTTGGAGGAGGCAGGCACCGACCAGGAAGAAGCCGCCAAAACGCTGGGGGCGACCCCCTGGCAGATCTTCTGGAGAATCACCCTGCCCAACATCCGCTGGGGCCTTTTGTACGGCGTCATCTTGACCAATGCCCGCGCCATGGGGGAGTTCGGCGCTGTGGCTGTGGTTTCCGGCAACATCATCGGGCGTACCCAGACCTTGCCCCTGTTCGTGGAAGATGCCTACCGCAGTTATGCCACCGGCTCAGCCTATGCGGCGGCGGTGGTGCTCTCCTTGCTGGCGGTGGTAACCCTAGTGGCTAGGGAGTTCCTTGAGCGGGGATCCCATTCCCGCCGGATCTTTTGATCCGTCAGGGTGTGGATCAGACGGGCTCGGTGAGGATCTCTGGCAGACAAACCTTAGTGCCCCCCAGGCCGCAGTAGCCGCGCGGATTCTTGGCCAGATATTGCTGGTGGTAGTCTTCGGCGTAGTAAAACTCAGGCGCGTCTAAGATCTCGGTGGTGATCTGGCCGTAGCCGTGGGCGGTCAGGGCCTGCTGATAGAGATCGCGGGTTTTTTCCGCCAGCTCCCGCTGCGCCGGAGAATACACATAGATGCCGGAGCGGTATTGGGTGCCCACATCATTGCCTTGGCGCATCCCCTGGGTAGGGTCGTGATTTTCCCAAAACACCTTCAGCAGTTGGGCATAGCTGACCTGAGCTGGGTCGTAAACCACCCGCACCACCTCGTTGTGGCCAGTCAGGCCAGTACAGACCTCTTCATAGGTGGGGTTGGGGGTAAACCCGCCAGCGTAGCCCACCGCTGTGCTGAACACCCCTGGCACCTGCCAAAACTTGCGCTCTGCCCCCCAGAAGCAGCCCATGCCGAACATGGCCAGCTCCATGCCCTCGGGAAAAGGCGGCTGCAGCGGATGGCCATTGACAAAATGCCGATTCACGATCACCATCGGCTCGGCCCGGCCCGGCAAGGCTTCTTCCGGTTTGGGCAGGGACAGTTTCTTGCCAAGTTTGCCAAAGCCAAAGAGCACCATAGGGACAGCCCGATACATTCGTTAACACTTACCAGCCTAGCTCAGTTGGCTCCTCATGTGTTGGAAAAATCCTTGATCGGGTCAGCTCACCGATTCAAAAGCCCCCAGCCGCTTGGCCACTAGCAGATAGACGGTCATGATCCCCATCGGCACAACCGTGAAGGCTGCCGCCAAGGGAATGTTGCCAGAGGTGCCCTGAAAGGCGAGAACTGCCTGCCCGATGAAATAGCTGGAATTGCCCAGAGAATAAGGCACCACAAAATCTCCTAGCGTTAAGGAAAAGGTGAAGACCGACCCGGCCAGGATCCCTGGCAAGGCGAGGGGAAGAGTAACATGGCGGAATGTTTGCCAACCCTGAGCCCCCAAATCTGCAGAAGCCTCAATTAAGCTATCAGGCACTCGCTCCAAAGCCGCCTGGATCGGCAGAATCATATAGGGCAGCCAAACATAGAGAAACACCAAGAAAATACCCAAGTTGGATACAGCCAGCGATGGCCCACCGATCCCGGGCAACTGCAAAATCTTTTCCACCCATCCCTGTAGGCCCACATGGGCGAGTAGGTAGGTGAGGATCCCTTCTTTGGCCAGGATCAACTTCCAGGCATAAACCCGAATCAAATAACTAGACCAAAGCGGTAGGAGCACCAACAAGTACAAAAAGTCCTTTCAGCGAGGAGAGGCCAGTCTGACCATGGTATAAGCCAGAGGAAAAGCCAACACAATTGCAGCTAGGGTCACTGCCAAAGCCATAGTCAAGCTGCGGACAAAGATATCCACGCTGGCAGGAGTGAGCAGCTCCCGATAGGTGGCCAAAGTCAACTTTCTCAGGATCAGGCCGGTAAAGGGATCCAGATGATAAAAACTTTGCAGCAGCAGCGCCAGCAGCGGCCCCAAGTAAAAGACCAGTAACCAAATGAGAGGTGGCCCCAACAGAATGGCAAGGATGAGCGTCGGGTGATGATAGAGGAATCCAAACAGATCGGGTTTATCGGTTATCTGAGTTGTTTTGGCCATGGCCAGGCAGGCATGAAGATCAGCTTTTCATTCCCTCTTTTTGGTGTTATTGGAATTGTAGGTCGACGAGCCAATAGAATTCAACAGAATTGGGATTGAGAAAGTGCGAACAGGCAAGAGGAATTGGCTTGTCTACACCTGCCGGCGGGTATCCTTTGAGGGAAAACGGCAATCAGAAGATGCCGGTATGGTCATTTCGACTCAAACTAGGACACTGCACCCACACCTAAAACATTGGTCGCGTCGTCGCGTCAGCGCTGCGGAGCAATAATGCATGGGGCCATAAGGCTTTTCTCGTATAGCCCAGGTGTCTCACTCTAGCCTAAACGACCATATCTTGCTTGGCGGGAAGTGGAGGGCCATCGTAGACAGGGATCCTTTGAACCTTTTGGGGGATTGGGAGTCAGACAAAGCAAGGTTGAGAACAAGGGAGCGTCCTCTCGTGCAGGCGGCAAAGGATACATCCGATTGGGAGCTGATCCAGCGCTGCCTCAACGGCGACAGCCAGAGCTTTCGCCAACTCTACCGCAAATACCAGCAGTCGGTACGGAATATCCTCTATCCCTTGTGTGGAGCCGATCTTTTGGATGACCTGGTACAGGAAGTGTTTATTCGTGCCTGGAAAGGGTTGCCTCGGTTTCGCGGCTCGGCCCAGTTTTCCACTTGGCTGTATCGCATCTGCTGGAATGTGGCCTCAGATCAGCGACGGCGCTGCGCCCGGCAACACTCCCAAACCCAAAACCTGGTCCTCGGATCGGATATCGCTCACCCTGGCCCCGACCTGATGCACTTGCACTACCAACAGGCTCTACAGCAAAGCATGGCCCAGCTCAGCCCTGAACACAGAATGGTTCTGATTCTGCACGACCTAGAAGATCTGCCCCAGAAAGAGATTGCCGAGATTTTAGGGATCCCGGTGGGAACGGTGAAGTCCCGGCTGTTTCACGCCCGTGCCACCATCCGTCAACACCTACTTCAGGAGGGCATTACCCCATGAGTGAGCACCCCAACCCCCTAGCAGACGAGCGGCTGCGCCACTTTTTGCGTCAATATCGCCCCCTCCCTCCCCCTGCGGCCTCTGGGCTGGAGGAGCAGATCCTTCAAGTTGTGGCGACTCATCCACTTCATGGCCGGCTCAAGCACCCTTGGCGTTGGGTTGGCATCTCCCTTTTGGCGGGCGCTTTGCTGGGCTGGATTGGCTATCAGCGCTGGCAGGTACAGGTGGTGGCCCAGGAGACCGAAGCCCTAGAAAGTTTTTTGGTGAGCACTTGGGGAAGCTTGCTGAGCCCAGAGGGAACAGAAACCGAAACTTGGTGGATAGAACGCGATCCAGAGGGATCCTAAATCCATCAGCCTCACGAATATCCCCCTTCATTGACCATTACACCGCTGAGACTTCTGAGACCTTGGTCAGATTCTTGGTCAGATTCTTAGAAAAAGCCTGCAAAGAACCATGAGAAATGCTTGGATTTGGATCCCCATTTTGCCACTCTACCTGGGATCCCTGGGTGAACCGGTGATGGGCCAACCCCGCCCCCTGCGAATGATGGATTTGCGCCGCCCCTTTGCTCGCAATTTGCGGGAGCTGAACCTCTCCGACGAGCAGTTGCGGCAATTGCAGCAGATCCGCCACCGCAAACAGGAAGAGTTGTTGGAGCGCATTTTGGAGTGGAGGGCAGCCCGCGGTCGATTGCGGGAGTTGCTGGTCGGCGATGCCCCTGAGTCAGAAGTGGCAGCTCAATTTCAGCGGGTACAACAGCTAAGCCAAGAAGTAAATGCCAAACGTTTTGAGGCAGTTCTGGAAATGCGACAGGTCCTCAGCTCAGAACAGCGGCAACACCTGCTGAAAATTCTCGAAGAGGCCGCTCCATTTTAATTGGATGGCTGGTTGGTATGAGCTGTTATGGTCATTTAAACAGGAATGAAACATTTCCGCCTGGCTCCCCTCTTCCTCTGAGAGAAGGGGTGAAGGCAGTGGCAGGGAGCGTTTGGGGAGTGTCTCAACCTAGCTTGAAATGACTATAACAAGGCGCTTAAATATCCAGGGCAACAATGACAGGGGCATGATCGCTGGGTTTTTCGGCCCGCCGTGGCTCAACATCGATCCAGCAAGCGGTGGCTTTCTCCTGTAGCTCACGAGACAGATAATGATGATCAATGCGCCAGCCGCGATTCCTTTGAAACCCCCCCGAGCGATAGTCCCACCAGCTAAAATGGCCGGGATCTGGGGTGAACTTGCGAAACGCATCCTCAAACCCCAAAGCCAAGATCTCCCGCAGGGCTTGTCGCTCCGGTTCGGAAGCCATGATTTCTCCCGCTTTTTGGGGATCATAAATATCCCGATCTTCCAGGGCAATGTTAAAGTCCCCGCAGAGCAGGATGGGATCCCCTTGGCTCAGGGCAACGGCGAGGTAATCCTTCAGCGTGGCTAGCCAGCGCAATTTATAGGCATATTTTTCCGATCCCACCTCAGAACCGTTGGGCACATAAAGGTTGAGAATACGGATCCCGCGGTAGATGGCGCTCATCAGCCGCTTTTGCTCGTCCAAATCTGCCGCCGCAGGCAGCAGCGCACCAAACCCCCGTTCTACTTTTTCCGGGGGATCCCGGCTGATCAGAGCCACACCGTTGTAGGACTTTTGCCCGTAGACCTCCACATGAAAGCCCCGCTCCTGAAAGGCCGCCCGGGGAAAGTCTTCATCCACCACCTTAGTCTCCTGCAGGCAGAGCACATCCAGGGATCCCTGGCTGTCCAGCCAAGCCAAAACCTGAGGCAGCCGGGTGCGAATGGAGTTGACATTCCAGGTGGCCACTTGCATGAAGGATCCCGCTCACTCCACCAAGGCTCTTCCTCGGATTTGGGCCAGCCGCTCCGCATCCAGCACCTCCCCCTCGGTGTAGTAGCCGGCAGCTTTTTTGGCCTCGATCTCCACACGGGCATCCGCCGGGATCAGCTCTTCTGGGATGGGCACCCGCTGCACGACCTCAATGCCGGAGTTGGTGATGGCTCGATACTTGAGGTCGCTCATGGAAATCAGGCGATCGATTCGGGTTATGCCCAGCCAATGGAGCACATCCGGCATCAACTCCTGAAACCGGATGTCTTGCACCCCTGCCACACACTCGGTACGGGCGAAGTAGGCATCAGCCCGATCCCCTCCTTCCTGGCGCTTGCGGGCGTTGTAGACCAAAAACTTGGTCACCTCCCCCAAGGCGCGGCCTTCTTTGCGCAGGTACACAATCACCCCAGCTCCACCGGCCTGGGCCGTCTTAACGCATTCCTCAATGCCATGCACCAGGTAGGGGCGGCAGGTGCAAATATCCGAGCCAAACACATCGGAACCATTGCATTCGTCGTGAACCCGCACCGCCAGGGGCAAAGCCGGGTCGGTGATGGCAGCCACCTGCCCGATGATGTACACCGTCTGGCCACCGATGGGCGGCAAAAACACCGATAGGTCTGGACGGGTCACCAATTCTGGAAACATGCCTCCCGTTTGCTCGAAGAGGGTGCGGCGCAGCAGGCTTTCGCTCACCTGCAATCGTTTGGCGATCCCCGGCAGGTACCAGACCGGCTCGATTGCGGCTTTGGTGACCACCAGGCTGCCATTGTCTTTGAGGATCCGGCCATCCACCCGTAACCGCCCTTTGTTGACCGCCTCCTGCAGTTCTGGCATGTGGATGTGGGCC
This sequence comes from Synechococcus sp. R6-5, assembly GCF_047461775.1. Taxonomy (NCBI): domain Bacteria; kingdom Bacillati; phylum Cyanobacteriota; class Cyanophyceae; order Synechococcales; family Synechococcaceae; genus Synechococcus; species Synechococcus sp. R6-5. The sequence continues at coordinate 3,792 of NZ_JANSHV010000152.1, read as the reverse complement.
TGAGTAATGGCAATAGTAGGGCGAATATCGTAGCCCTGGGCATAGAGGGGAGCAAAGACTTCCCCCACAACTGCTCCCCAGGGATCCAAAGACACAATCCGGTCTGGATCTCCCCAGCTTGGGTGAGGGCCAATCGACACCACCGGGGCAGTATGGGTTAAATCGGCGCGGTGATCCGCCTGCAGAGAGCCACTGGCTACAGCCAATGCCCGGTAAACAGCGTAGGCTCCCGCATGGGTGCCGATGACATTGCGATGGGCAAGATTGGTCAGGCTACCCACCACCGGCCCCCGCTGCAGTGGATCCAAGGATCCCCAGCGAATCGGCTGGGCTTGCGTCCCATAAGGGGAGGGATGGGAGGTGAGAACAATGTGATGAGGACGGGAGGAAGGTTCGCTCATGGTCCTCAAATGCCTGGAAAATGGAAGAATCTGGAGAAAACAGAATTATAGGCGATCCCCAGCCGTTTCCAGAGAGCTTGCCCCTTCTTTTGGGGTGCCTAGACAACGATTTTGGCCAAACCCAAGGGGCGGATCCCTGTCGGCGAAACCTCGACCCGATAGGGCAACATCTCTACCCCGACCTGCAGGGCCTCACGAAACAGACGGGCATAGCGGGGATCCCGTTCTTCGCCGGGGGCAAACTCGGTGCAATCGGCGCGATTGATCCAGTACAGCAGCAGAGCCCGCTGCCCCTGTTGGCGGATCTGGATCAGATCTTCCAAGTGTTTTTGGCCGCGGGTGGTCACCGTATCGGGAAACAGCGCACGGGATCCCACAGCCCAGGTGGTATTCTTCACCTCCAGATAGGCCGAGCCAGCGTCTCCTGTCAGCAGAAAGTCGATTTTGCTCTTGCCGCAGGTCACCTCCCGTTGCCGGCGGGAAAATCCTGCCAACTGGGGAAACCACCCTCGCTCCAGCCCCCATTCCACCAGGCGATTGGGCAAGCTGGTGTTGATCCCCACCCATACCCCATCCACCTGGATCATCTCCCAGGTGTAGGCCAGTTTCCGTTTTGGCTCCGGGTGATGGGAGAGGTACACAGGTGCCCCCACCTGACAGACCCCACTCATCGGCCCCGTGTTGGGGCAATGGGCGATGATCTGTTGCCCGTTTTCCAGCTCCACATCGGCCAAAAACCGCTTGTAGCGGCTGCGCAGCACCCCTCTGTGCAAGGGGCTCGAAAAGCGGTAAGGCACCGGCCCATCCCTGCACTCCATCCGCAAAGCCTCTCCTTATCGTAGGTATTTTTTCTTTAGGATTTTGGAAATCTTCTCCGGGGATCGTCTCTCCTGCGCTAGGGTGAATCATGTGTCCCAAGGCTTGGGGCAGCCTTTTACGGCTTTTTCCGACTTCATGGGAATTCTGCAGATCACTCTGGGAAGCAGTAAGATCCCTATCGCACAAGAGAGGCGTCTGCATTAGCTGTAGTCAGTGCTGCCGGAAAGAGCTGTATTGGCGATTAAACCCATTTAACACCTCTTTTTTCTGCCCTTTTGTCAAAACTTGGAGAAGAAAACCCGAATGCTGCGTCTTGATCCTGATCCCGGCTTTCAGCCTGCGGATCCCTTGCAGGACAACCGTGGGCGTGTGGCCATATTCATCGACGGATCCAATCTGTTCTATGCCGCTCTGCAACTGGGCATTGAGATCGACTACACCCGCCTGCTGAAGACGCTGAGTGGTCGGTCGCCCCTTTTGCGCTCTTTTTTCTACACCGGCGTCGATCGCAACAACGAAAAGCAGCAGGGGTTTTTGCTCTGGATGCGCCGCAATGGCTACCGCGTGGTTACCAAAGAGCTAACCCAGTTGCCCGATGGATCCAAGAGAGCCAACCTGGATGTGGAAATTGCCGTGGATATGCTGTCGCTGGTGCGCTGGTATGAGACGGCTGTGCTGGTGAGCGGCGATGGAGACTTGGCCTACGCGGTCAATGCCGTTAGCTACCAAGGGGCGCGAGTGGAGGTGGTTAGCCTGCGTTCCATGACCAGCGATCAACTGATCAACTTGGCGGATCGCTACATCGACCTGGAATCCATCAAAGACCAAATCAAGAAGACCAACCGTCCCTCCTCCGCCTACCTGTACCGACCGGGGTTCACCGCCGATGAGGAGGACGAGGGATAACTTTCCCTCCCCCACAGGGAGAAGGGAAAGCAGAGCAACGGGGGGCTTACTGGGCTTTCCAATTTGAAGGGATCCCTTGCAGCAGGTAAACCGGGTTCAGGGGGGCAAAGCGGGTGCCCTCGGCCAGGACGGCAGAGCGGGAGATCTGAACGTGATCTACTCGAACTTGCCAGCCCCGAGAACGCAGCCATTGCAGGGCTTCACTGCAGGTTTCTAGGGTAGCGAAGTTGGCCACTAAGATCCCTCCAGGCCGCAGGCGGGCTTCCACCACCGGCAGCAGGTCGCGGATCCCTTTGCCGCCACCGCCCAGCACCACCCGATCCGGATCTGGCAGGTCGGCCAACACTTGGGGGGCTGCCCCCGGGATCACCTGCAGGTTCTCCAGTCCAAAGCGTTGCCGGTTGCGCCGAATCAGGCAGATGCCGGCGGCATTCCGCTCAACGGCGTACACCTGAAGTTGGGGGGAAAGACGGGCTATTTCGATGGCCACCGAGCCGGTGCCGGCACCGATGTCCCACACCACGCCCTCCTGGGGGAGCTGCAGGGATCCCAAGGTGAGCAGGCGGATGGGCTGCTTGGTGATCAAGCCGGGCTGGTCGGGAAAGGTGTAGAACTGGTCGTCCGGGATCCCGACCAAAGGCCAGCGATGGGGATCTGGCTCCGGTTCTACCCGTCGCAGCACCACCACGTTGGGGTTGGAGAAGGATGAATTCTGACCTTCCTGGAGGGGCACGATCTGCTCTTGAGGGGATCCCAGTTGACTACAGACCCAGGCTTGGTAACGCACCGGCAGCCGCAGGTCGGCAATGAACTGGGCCAAGACGGTCGGTGTATGCTCCGGATCGGTGAGCACCACGATCACAGGGGATCCCTGCTTGAGAACGGCTTCCAACCGCTCCACTCCCCGCCCGTGCAGGCTGAGGATGGTCGCCTCCTGCCAGGGGATCTGCAGGCGGTTCAGGGCCAGCTGCACCGAGCTCACCTGCGGATAGAAGGCCAACCGCTCCGCTGGGAAATACTCCGTCAACAGCCGCCCGATCCCGAAAAAAAGCGGATCCCCGCTGGCCAACAAAACTAGGGATCCCTGAGCCATCTCCTGCTGCAAAAGCGGGATCCAACTTTCCACCGGCCCGGTGAGCGGGATCTTGCGGGCCGGATGATCGGTAAAGTGCCGGAGCAGATGAGGGGCTCCTGCCAAAACCCTGGCTTGGGAAAGGGGGGGGATCCCCCAGGAAGCCACAGAGCCATCCCCCGCTACCCCTACGACCGCAAGCTGAGGTGACCGCCCAGGTGCTGCCGTAGCCATTTAACGTTCGACAGGTGGGTGGTATTGGCGCATGTGATTGAGAAAATCCAGTCGCAGCTCCGCCACTTCCCGTTGCATTTCCCGCATCTCCCGAATAAAGCTGAGTTGAGCCTCGATCAGGCGGCCATCGCGCTCCCGAAATTGCTCCATCATCATGGCTTGCGCTTCCCTCAGTTCGGCAAACCCAGCCTGCATATCTCGGCGGCACTCCTGTATGGCCACCTCCAGCTCGTCTCCCCGCTCTTCGTTCTGTCGAATCCGCTCCTGGTTCTGTTGGATCAACGCCCTGATCTCCTGGATTTCGGTCTGGAGTTGGGCTTCCATAGCCTGCCGCTCGGCCCGCATTTCGGCCATCTGGGC
>NZ_JANSHV010000151.1:0-2497 GCF_047461775.1 Synechococcus sp. R6-5 | reverse complement strand
CAGAAGGGTTGGGCTACAGTTGGAACCTGGTCAGGGGCCGTTGGTGGGGGGTGTTTTGGGCATTCCTGGTCGTGGTTTTGATCTTCGGCATCTCAATCCTGCTTTTGCCTTTTGTTGTGGCGATCTTGGGAGCTACCCTAGCTGCAGTTGTAACTGGGGGTAATACCGACATCATAGGACTTGCGCTTCTGGTTTGGGCGCCTGTGGTAGCTCTCTTAGCAGTTGTGGTCGGGTTTACCGCTTTCACGGCAGTCACGCCTATCTTCAATGTCTACACGGTGCTCCTGTTCCGATCCCTGCAGCAGCTGCAAGCGCAAGCAGCGTAGTTTGGCTTGCCCTCACCCCCAATCCTTCCCCCCTGGCGAGAGGGAAGTTGCAGTTGGCCTAGGGAGAAGGGCGCTCCAGGATCCCTCCCCCCAGCAGGAGATCCCCGTGGTACCAGACGGCGGCTTGGCCAGGAGTGACCCCAAACTGCGGCTCGGCAAACTGCAGCTTTACCCGCTCTGGCGATTCCGGGATCACCATGGCGGGCACTGGGGGGGTACGGTAGCGCACCTGAACCTCGACGGCCAAGGGTTCTGTCGGCGCGGGGATCGAGACCCAGTTCACTTGTCTTACCCATGCTTCAGCTTGGGTGGCTTCCTCCCGTTCCCCCACGACCACGCGGTTCATGGCGGCATCGATGCGCACCACGTAAAGCGGACGGGAAGAGGCAATCCCCAACCCCTTGCGCTGGCCCACCGTGTAGTGGTGGATGCCCTCATGGGATCCCAGCACTCGCCCCTGGGTATCGACGATTTCCCCTGGCCTTTGCCCAAGGTACTGATCCAAAAAGCTCCGCATCGAGCCATAGGTTTCAATCAAGCACAGATCCTGGCTTTCGGGCTTATCGGCTGTAACCAGCCCATAGCGGGCGGCCAACTGGCGGGTTTGGGCTTTGGTGTATTCCCCCAGGGGAAAGCGGCTGCTGGCCAGATGGTCTTGGCTGAGGTCGTAGAGGAAATAGGACTGATCCTTTTGCCGATCCACCGCCCGCAGCAGTTGATAGCGCCCCGATTCGGTGTCCAAGCGCACCCGTGCGTAGTGGCCAGTGGCAATCTGGGAGATGCCCAGCTTTTCGCGGGCATAGGCCAGCAGGGGGCCGAACTTCACCGTTTTGTTGCATTGGGAGCAGGGTAGAGGGGTAATGCCCTCCGCATAGCCGGCCACCAGATAGTCCACAATGTTGGCCTGAAACAGCTCGCGGCTATCCACCACATGGTGCGGGATCCCCAGCTGCTCACAAACAGCTGCCGCATCCACCAAGCCTTCGGTACAGCACTGCCCCTTCCCCCTCATGAGCCAGAGGGTGACCCCCTCCACGGCGTAGCCCTGTTCCTGCAAAAGGGCCGCCACCGTAGAGCTATCCACACCCCCAGAAAGGGCCGCCACAATGCGGGGCCGCGACGGGGATGCAACAGGTGAAACCGATGAGTGGGGGCTGATAACCATTGAGACAAGGGATCCTAGGAAAAGAAAGGCTCAGCCGGAAACAGAGGAGGCCTCTCTCTGGGGATTGGGGAACCCGGAACAAGCTGAGCTGGGATCTTTACTTTAGCCTTCCTCAGAATTGGCTGGCCCGGATCCCTTCTCAGGGGTGGTTTCTGAGATGCCCCTTTGCCGCAAGCGCCGCAGCGAATCCAGAGCCGCCGCCGCAACGCTATCGTGGGGATCCCTGGCCAGGTAGTTGAGAGCAGAAACGCTCTTGGGGGAAGGCAAATTGCCCAGCGCTTGGGCCAGCCGCTGCCGCACCAGCCAGTCTTCCGATTGGGCAAACTCCAGAATCCGATCCAACGCCCGCAGATCCCCCAGTTCTCCCAAAGCTGCGATGGCCGCCTGTTGTAGCAGCTCTTCTGGCCCCTCCAACGCCCGCAGCAGCACGTCGTAAGCCCGCGGATCCTTCAAGTTCCCCAAGGCCACCGCGGCACTGAAGCGCACCAGCCATTCTACATCCTCGTAGAAAGCACGCACTAAAGCTTCAAAGGCCCGCGGATCTTCCAAGTAGCCCAGGGCACCTGCCGCGTCGGCGCGAATGCCGTAGTCCGGGTCTTGGGTGAGGATTTCCAGCAACTTGGGCAGACAGGCGTCCGTTTGCTTGATCCCCAGGGCAAAGACGGCAAAAGAGCGCACCTGCAGGTTCTCATCGTCGATGACCTGCAAAATCAGCGGCACCGCCTGCTCTGCCGGCACATCCCGCAACTGGGCCAAGGCCACCATCCGGTCCGCAGAACGCGGGCTGCGCAAGCGTTGAGCGATCTCCTGTAAACGGGCGGGGTTGGCGGGATCCAAAGCAGAGACAGTCATGGCGTTAACAAATATTTACAATCTTTCTCCAGTATGGCAGATGGGACTGCGCTCCGACAGGGGCCAGGTTTGCTTGCTCCGGTCGGGATCCCTGGGGACATGGTGCCACTGTTTCGATCGACAAATCCTAGGTTGTGTTGATCTTTCATTTGAG
>NZ_JANSHV010000150.1:0-8536 GCF_047461775.1 Synechococcus sp. R6-5 | reverse complement strand
TGATCGCGTTAGCGGGACGGAGTCCTTATTGAACTCCGTCTCGCCCGTGCGGTTGTGCCAGCGGTGCGGACCACCCACGGATCCCGTCCACAACCCCAGCCCCGCAGCCAGGAGCAGGCCGAGAAGACCCAGCAATCGAATGGCGAAGGGAACTTGGCAGGTGGACACCAGAGGGGATCCGTTGGGGGTCACAACAAAGGAAGAGAAGATTCTCAGCCGTACTCTAGAAGCTACGTCCCCGCTGCTGCAAATACTTGAAAACGGTGTTTAGATCCTTGTCGCCGCGCCCAGAACAGTTGACCACCACCCGCTGCTGAGGGCCGAGCTGCGGGGCCAGGGTTTTCAGATAGGCCAGAGCGTGGGCTGTCTCCAGGGCGGGGATGATCCCCTCCAGGCGCGACAGCAGCAGCAGCGCTTCCACCGCTTCGTCGTCAGTAACCGCGTAGTACTCGGCCCGCCCGATTTCTTTTAGGTAGCTGTGCTCTGGCCCCACGCCAGGATAATCCAAGCCAGCGCTGATGGAGTGGGCCTCCTGCACCTGACCTTCTTCATCCTGCAGCAGGTAGCTCATCGCCCCGTGCAAGACCCCGATGCGACCGCGGTTGAGGGTAGCGGCGTGGCGGGGCGTGTGCAGCCCTTCTCCGGCGGCTTCGATGCCGATCAGTCGCACCCCTGGATCCCGGACAAACTCGTTGAACAGCCCCAGCGCGTTGGATCCACCCCCCACACAGGCCAGCAACACATCCGGCAGCCCTCCCCATTTTTCCTGGCACTGCTGCCGCGTCTCCTGGCCAATGACATCGTGAAAGGCCCGCACCAGCTTCGGGTAAGGGTGGGGCCCCGCCACCGTGCCGATGACGTAGTGGGTGGTCTCCACGTTGGTTACCCAGTCGCGGATGGCCTCGGAGAGGGCGTCTTTGAGGGTGCGCGTGCCCGATTCCACTCCCCGCACCTCAGCGCCCAAAAGGCGCATCCGCTGCACATTGGGGGCCTGCCGCTCCATATCCAGCGCCCCCATGTAGATGACGCATTCTAGGCCAAAGCGGGCGCACACGGTTGCCGTGGCCACCCCATGTTGGCCGGCGCCAGTCTCGGCGATCACCCGTCGCTTGCCCATGCGCACCGCCAGCAGCACTTGGCCAAGGGCGTTGTTGATCTTGTGGGCGCCGGTGTGGTTGAGATCTTCCCGTTTGAGGTAGATCTGCGGGCCGCCGTAGTATTCGGTTAGCCGCTGGGCAAAGTAGAGGGGGCTGGGCCGCCCAACAAAATCCCGCAACAGGTTGTGAAACTCGGCGCGAAAGTCGGGATCCCGCCAGTGATGCTCAAAGGCTTCCTCCAGCTCCGTTAGGGCGCTCATCAGGGTTTCCGGCACAAACCTGCCCCCAAACGGCCCAAACCGCCCCTGGGGATCCGGACGCACTTGAGGGTCGAGAGGATCCAAAACACGAGGGGAAAAAGCAAAAGAAGCTGAGGTCATGGCAGAGTCCGTCCGGGCCTTGTAGCCTGCAACTAGAGAGAGGCTTTCCCATTCTACAGAAGGAAGGGGCGATGACCAGTCTCGCCTCTCTTCTTCTGCCGTGGGATCCCGAAAAGTTGTTTTGAACAAGGGTCTTCCCAGGATTTTTAAGATAAGGCCGTCCGATTTTGAGGCGGCCTTATGGACAAGCATCTGCAAGAGTTGCTCCAGCAAGAAGATCAAAAGCGCAGAGATGAAGAGGTGCGGCGCACCTATGCCCTTTCTCAAAAGTCCGAGGGGATGGTGATCCTTCTGTCTATTCTGCTTGCCTTCGGAGCCTACCTCTACACGCGGCGGTGGAAAGCTTTGATGGTTTTTCTGGGCTGGTGTTTCTTCCTTGGCGTGTTGTTTAGCGACGACGAGGGAGAGGTTTCCCTACCCGGACTGTTTCTGGCCTCCACCTGGGCAGCAGTAGACAACTGCGGCGCTATCCAGCGGGCAAGAGAAGAAATCGAACGGCTGCGCTCCGGCCAAAACCCTGATGTTGATCGGCAAACTTAAACTTGGTCGACAAAACAAAATAGTGGCCCAAAAATCGGTATTTTATTTCAAACTCTCGAAAAAGATGCTATACCTACTATTTCAAGTGGCACCCAGATACAAGCGGCGCAACCGACCCATTCTCAACGGCAGTGAAACTTGGATTCCTATTCCCTTTGTCTTTTGGGAAAGAGCTTGGACAAACCAAATTCTGTCCCCCTAGGAGAGGGGCTGGAGGTGAGAGAGCTTAGGATAGCTACAGATTAGAGCAATCAAAACCATGAAGTCTGCTGCTCGCCTAGCTTGTCTGCTTGCCGGACTGATCCTAGGAGCGGGGATCCCCGTCATCGCTCCCGCCCCCGCCCTTCCCGTTGCCCAAGTTGGTTTCCAGCCCTACGTCAACGCCCGTTTCGGCTACCGCATCGACTACCCGGCAGACTTTATCCCGCAAGGGGAATCCGACAATGGCGACGGCCAAGTGTTCCTCGGTCAAGACGGGGCTGAGCTGCGGGTTTGGGGTGGGTACAACATTTTTCAAGCAACGCCCGCCAGCGCCCTGCAGGAAGAGCTGCAGCGCAGCCGGGAAAACCAACGCCGGGTTACTTACCAAGCTGTTGGCCGGGATTTCTTTGTGGTCTCCGGCTACGAGCCCGTTCGTGTCAGCGGTGCGGAGCCCTTTGGCCAGCGGATTTTCTATCTCAAAACAGTTGTCCGCCCTTCGCTGCAAGCTGGCTTTGAGTTCGTGTACCCGGCCAGCCGGCGCGAGCGCTATGACCGAGATGTGGAAGCTATAGCCCGTTCCCTGCGCCTTGCCGATCCCTGAGCTAGACCCAAGTTGGGGCATGATCGTAGGGATCCCTGGCAAAACCCAATGGCCGAGAGACCGCTGGATAGTTGGCTGCAGGAACGCATGCGGGTTGTTGGCCTGTCTTCTTGGCGGGCTTTACAGGCCCAGGCCGGGATCAGCCGCCGCGCCCTTGATCAGGTGCGCCAGGGGAAGTGGGGATCCCTGCGCCTGGAGCAACTGCAAAAGTTGGCTGCCGCTCTGCAGTGGGATTTGGGATCCCTACTGCGCCTCAACGGGAATGACAAAATGGGAGCCACCGATTCCTCAGAAGTCCTCTTCTCTCTGCTGCAGCCGCTGCTGACCAGCTACCCCACTGTCCGCCAGATTGCCCAGCGCAAGCCCGATTGGCCGGCCCAAAACGTGACAGCTCTGTTTCGCTCCTTAGACGCTCTGCTGCAGCGCTGGGGGTATGAGCCCATCGGCAACCCCCTGGAGTCCGTCCCCTTTGATCCGCAACTGCATCAACCGGATCAGCTGGATATTCAAAAGGGGGATCCCGTTTACATTCGCTTTGTCGGCTACCGCCGCGGTGACCACATCCTCTGCCCAGCCAAAGTCAGCCGTTCCCTGCCTGGAGGATTGAGCTGATGGCACCTGCCCCCAAAGCGACCCTAGCCATTGATTTTGGCACCAGCAACACGGTGGTGGCAGTTTGGGATCCCGCCCAAGCAGTGCCCCGTCTCCTCACTCTTCCCGGCCTCTCTCGCCCAGACCACTCGGCTATTCCCAGCTTGGTCTACGTGAAGGGAAAAGGCCAGCTCCTGGTGGGGGAAACCGTGCGCGCCGGTCGGTGGGGGGCAGTGGATCCGCAACGGCTGTTTCAGGGGTTTAAGCGGGACTTGGTGGCGGAGTTTGTCCCTCCGCCGCGAGTTCTAGATGGAGAGCGCTACGACGCCGAGAGGGTGGCCCAAGCTTTTTTGCAGACGGTGATGGAAGCTGTCCCGAAAGAACACCTGCAGCCGCAACAGCTGGTGTTCACCGCCCCTGTCGGCTCTTTTGAGCGCTACCTCAATTGGCTGCGGGGAGTGGCCAGTGCCTGTGGCTGGGATCCCGTTCAAATTGTCGATGAAGCCACGGCAGCAGCCCTAGGCTATGCGGTTGGCCAGCCGGGATCCCTAGTGCTGGTGGTGGATTTCGGCGGCGGTACCTTGGATCTCAGCTTGGTGCGCACCCTCGCTCCCCAAGCGGGTAGCCCTGTCCTCAAAGCGGAGGTGATCGCCAAGGCCGATGCCTATGTGGGCGGGGTGGACATCGACATTTGGATTGCCGACTACCTACTGCAGCAACTGGGGCTAAGCCGACAGCAAATTGGAGCTCTGGGCTGGCTCAACCTCCTGGAGCAGGCGGAACAGCTCAAGATCGCCCTTTCCACTCAGATGGAAGCGGTGGGCAGTTGGTTTGACGACGAAGCCCTCACTGCCCATGAGTTGAAGTTAAGCCGGCAGGAGCTGGAAGAGATCCTGGAAGCTCGTCAGCTTTTGGATCAAATCCGCCAGTGCCTAGACGACGTTCTTCTCACCGCCCAGGCGAGGGGATTGGGCAAGAACCAAATTGAGCAGGTGCTCTTGGTAGGAGGCAGCTCCCAACTGCCAGCAGTTCAAGAGCTGCTGCGCTCCTACTTCGGCAAAAAGAAAGTGCGCTGCGAACGCCCCTTCGATGCTGTGGCCCTGGGCGCCCTGCAGGTGGGCCGCCAGGTGAAGCTGGAGGATCGCCTGCACCACAGCTATGCCCTCCGCCTCTGGGATCCCTTGCAGAAAAGCTACATCTACTACCCCCTCTTCGAACAGGGCAGCCCCTATCCCTGCCGACGGGCTGAGCCCTTGATCCTGCAAGTGGCCAACGACGGACAAACGGAGATTCGCCTAGAGGTGGGAGAAGTGGCCCAGGTAGTCCAGTCGGAAGTGGTTTACGACGAGCTGGGGCGGATGAGCAGCCGGCAGCTCACCCGGCAAACCGATTTCCGATCCCTAGCTCCTCTTGGATCCCTGCCCATTCGCCTCAGCGAGACGGAGTCCTTACCGGTTTGTCTGGCCCGTTTGCAGCCCCCTGGCCGCGTGGGAGAGGATCGCCTTCGCGTCGAATTTGCCATTGATAGCTCGCGGCGCTTGTTGGTCACCATCACCGACCTGCAAACTCAGGCGCTCTTGGCAGAGGCCCAGCCTGTAGCCACCTTGAGTTAAGAGACGAAAGTAGAGAGAAGAGAGCGTCTTCACTGCAACGGAAGACAAAGAAAGCAATGTAAAGGGCACGACATGGCCACGATTCCCAACTCTCATCTCCCCTTGTGAGAGAGGGGTCGGGGGCTTGAGGAGAGTAGAGAGCGGTTGCGCCGACGGCGTGGGGTCTCAGGGGAAGGATCTCAATCATTGATATTGTTGATATTGATTATTGATTGAGAATGGCTGCATATCCAGTGATCTCTGTAGCGACTTGATGAATAATCTGAGCGATCGGATATGAATCTGATTTGCGTTTAACTACACTTCTTCTCTTGAGCTACCTTGGGAACAAATCTTGCTCTTGTCACCACCGCCCCATTTTGCCCGTCCTCCCCTCGACTTTATTCCGCCCGCCTATAGCGCCTGGGTGCTACGGCTCGTCCACGGGATCCTGCCCCTGCTCTTGCGGGTGAGAGTGCGGCGCTGGCTTCCTTCCGGCATTGCCAAAATCGAGGCCACAGGGGCGGAGATCTTGGCGCGGCTCTACCACCAGTTCCAGGAGGGTCAAATTCGCCTAGTCCTGGCTTTCCGACATGTGGAGGTGGATGACCCGCTGGTGGGCCTGTACGTTCTATCTCGCCTGGTGCCCGAAGCCGCCCGTCGACAAGGGATCCGCCTTCGAGAACCCCTTCACGCCCATTTTCTCTACGACCGGGGCATGCCCCTCTGGGGAGGGGAATGGCTGGGGTGGCTGTTGTCTCGCCTGGGCGGGATCCCTATACGCCGCGGTCGGAGGGTGGATCGGGTGGCGCTAAAGGCGGCCCGGCAACTGCTCCTGGATGGGCAATTTCCCTTTGCAATCGCCCCAGAAGGAGCCACCAACGGCCACAGCGAACGGATCAATCCCCTGGAACCGGGAATGGCTCAGCTGTGCTTTTGGTGCGCCGAGGACCTGGCCAAAGCTGGTCGCTCAGAGACCGTCATTTTGCTGCCCATTGGCATTCGGTACTACTACACGGATCCCTCCTGGACGAAGCTGGAGCGCCTGCTGGCGCGCCTTGAGCACCTGAGTGGGTTGACGCCTCCGAAGCCAGAGCCAAGATCCTCCAGGAGCCCCAACCTTCGCTACACCCAGCGGATCTGCCGCCTAGCCCAGCATCTCCTGGAACAACTGGAAGCTTTCTACGACCTACCTCCCTTCATCTCTGGGAGAGATGAAGAAGAACCACGGATAGAGCAGAGGCTAGCCCCTGGCCACTTTAACGCTCGCCTGGAGCGGCTGCTCCACAGAGCCCTGGAAACCGCAGAGACCTACTTTGGCCTATCTCCCCAGGGGGATTGGAACAGCCGCTGCCGCCGCATTGAAGAAGTCGCCTGGATCCAGATTTACCGAGAAGAATTGCGGCATCCTGGATCCCTGTCTCCCCTGCAGCGGGGGTTGCTCGACTGGAAAGCCCACCAGGCAACGCTCTACCTGCAGCACATGCGCTTGGTGGAAAGCTGTGTAGCCGTCCAGGAAGAGTATTTGCTGAGCAAACCCTCTTTTGAGCGGCTGGCAGAAACTGCCCTCATTCTATTTGATGTGCTGGCCCGCCTTCGAGGGGAATCCTACCCAGCCCGCCCTCGCCTAGGCTGGCGGGGGGTTCACGTGACCGTCGGGGATCCCATCTCCGTTAGCGAGCGGTTAGAGCGGTATTGCCGAGGCCGCCAGGAAGCCAAACAGGCGGTGACCGAGCTAACTCAGGATGTTTTTTCTTTCCAATTTCTTTCTTTTTCCAATTTCTAGGGATCCCCTGCAGGAGGAACGGGTTTAGGCGAGGAGTTCGGTACTACCGCCGAGAGACTGCCGAGAGATAAACCACCTTCCCGTCATGGAACAGAGCTGAGCCTTGGTCGCCCCGCTGGGACTCTGCTCGGTACTCCCAGCAGCAATAGGAACTCACTGTGGTTTTCCACAACCAGGTGAGGTACTGCTCCGGCCTCGCTCACCTCGGTGATGGTTGCTTCCTTGGTTTGCAGATCTGGAAGGCGATAGGCAACTTCCTGCTCCCCCTGAGAAAAGAGAGGGAAAACCTGGAAACTGCCCTCTTGAATGGGATCGCCTATACGCAGGGTTGGAAAGTTAAGGCTGGCCATCGACTCCTCCTTCTTAAAACTTAAAAGGGTGTTGCAGAAGCTGCCCTTTTCCTCGTTAGCATGGGATCAGCTCGCCGGATCCTGCTCCAATCTAAAGTCCTTTGGAAATGCTCCCTTCCTAAAAAAAAAGAGGTGAGGGGACAGCCTTCGCCTTTCGGGACTCTGGTAGCGCGGATGGAAATCATCCTGACCAAAAGAGAGGGATCCCTAAAAAAGGGATCCCTGCCTCAATATCTGGGGTTGATCTCTAGCCTGAAATAATTGAAATTAATCAGCACTAGTGAGTATCAAAGCACTCCGGGACTAGTCCCGCTCAATGTACAAAAAAAGCACTGCCATGCCCACTGCAGGAAGCAGCCAACCAACAATGGGGATAAAAATCCAAGGAAGATAAGCAGCAGCGTAAGAACCGGTCATGATTTTGCTCCTCTCAAGTGACTTGACAAACTTGACAACTAATTCACCAGCCCTCGAAAGATGGCGTCGATCCCGGCAAAGTTCTCCAGCAGGAAATAGGCAGCGAACACGCCACCCATACCTCCCAAGAAAAATCCTGCCGTTAGATCCCCCCAACCCCGAGCTGTAGCCAGAGGAGCGGCCCCCGGTGTTTCCGGCTTGTTTCCGAAGGTAACGCTGCCATAGGCCGACATGCAGGCGGTTCCCAGCAGCACAATCGCCATCGCCGTAACCAGCCCGCCTAAGTTAGCTGCCTCAGGGTAATCCCGCAGCGGCCCCAGCACAATTTCTGGCCCTACCAAGAAATAGCCATGGGCCAGCCCAATTTCCAGCCCCCGCAATAGCGGCGATAAGCCAGGACGGTTGATGGGGAGATTGTTGATGAACAGACGGGTGACAGGAGAATCGCTGATGGGCGTCGAAAGATGCCCCTCGCAGGGATCGTCGTTAAAGGTGCGAATGTAATCCATGTCCGAATGTCCTGCCTGGAATTTTGCGATTCATTCTACGGGGCCTAAGTTACCCTCTCGGCAACCACCACCCGGATCGTTAAAAAAGTTCATGCTCGCTTAACACAGAGACAGCTCTTCTAAATAAGTTTGAGACATAAGTTTGAGACATTCCCTCGCAGAACCTGTCCTCAGCAATTCGCGCTCTTGCCCATGATCCCTGACCTGCTAACGCGAACTTCGCCCTCTCCAGGGGGAGAAGAGAGAAGTCCAGATTCACCGCCTGGTTGTAACCAGTGGTGAGGAATAGCGGCAGCTTTTTCGGACTGTGTATTGAGTATTAAGTTGAGTATTAAGGTCTGCAATGAAGTGGGATCCCTGCTGGGCAAGGGATCGATATTGCGCTGTGGTAGGTAGCCCCGAAAAAAGTGGTAGATACACTGGCCATGGGTCAACAAAGCCTAAGTAAACTACCCGACTCCGACCGCTAAAG
>NZ_JANSHV010000149.1:0-13967 GCF_047461775.1 Synechococcus sp. R6-5 | reverse complement strand
GCTGATCGCGTAAGCGGGACGGAGTCCTCAGAGGGGGGAATGGATGCAACAGAGCCAGAGACTGAGCCAGATGCTGTTTGTAACGCTGCGGGAGGATCCCGTTGAGGCCGAGCTGCCCAGCCACAAATTGCTGCTGCGGGGCTGCTTTATCCGGCGGCTCTCCCCAGGGATCTACACCTATCTGCCGCTCCTCTGGCGGGTGCTGCAAAAGATCTCGGAGATTGTCCGGGAGGAGATGAACGCCATCGGCGCTCAGGAGTGTCTTTTGCCCCAGCTGCAGCCGGCAGAGATCTGGCGGGAGTCGGGCCGCTGGGAGGTGTACACCCAGGCGGAAGGGATCATGTTTGCCCTTAAGGATCGCCAGGGACGTGAGCAGGCCCTAGGCCCCACCCATGAGGAGGTGATCACCTTGCTGGCCCGGGATCTCATCCGCTCCTATCGCCAGTTGCCGCAGACGCTCTACCAGATCCAGACCAAGTTCCGGGATGAGATTCGACCCCGCTTTGGCCTGATGCGAGGGCGGGAGTTCATCATGAAAGACGCCTACTCCTTCCATGCCAACGAGGAAAGCCTGCGCCAGACCTACCAGGATATGTACCGAGCCTATAGCCGCATCCTCAGGCGCTGTGGGCTGGAGTTTCGCGTGGTGGATGCTGATGCCGGGGCGATCGGGGGGCCATCGGCGGCCTCGCAGGAGTTTATGGTGCTGGCCTCTGCCGGAGAAGATGAGATTCTCTACACGCCCGATGGCTCCTATGCTGCCAATGTGGAAAAGGCCGTCTCCATCCCGCCGCCAGCGGCAGAGTCTCCCTACACCGCCTTCCAGGTTCTGGATACGCCGGGAACCGAAACCATCGAGAAGCTGGCCGCTTTCCTAAAAATCTCCTCTACCCTGATCGTTAAAAACGTCCTCTACCAAGCCCTCTACGACAACGGCCTGCGGGTGGCAGTGCTACTGAGCATCCGTGGGGATCAAGAAGTCAATGAGGTCAAACTGGCCAACCACCTCAGCCGCCTGGCAGAGCGCTACCAAGCCAGCAAATTGCTCAAGCTCGCCTTGGCCGATGCCGAGATCCAAAACAGTTGGCAGGGGGATCCCATCCCGGTGGGCTACATTGCCCCCGACTTGCCGGATAGCTGTCTGGGCCGGCAAAAAAACCTTGCCCCCCAGATCCTGCGCTTGGCCGACCAGACGGCAGCTCTGCTGCAGAACTTCGTAACCGGCAGCAACCAGGTGGGGCAGCACGTGGTGGGGGCCAACTGGGGCGAGCAATATCCCCTGCCGGAAGTGGTGGATGTGCGCAAGGCACAGGCGGGGGATCGGTGTTTGCTCAACCCCGAGCAGATCCTGGAAACGGCCCGTGGCATCGAGATCGGCCATATCTTTCAGCTAGGCCTCAAGTTCTCGCTGCCGATGCGGGCCACTTTTACCGACGAACAGGGATCCGAGCAGCCCCTGTGGATGGGCTGTTATGGCATTGGAGTATCGCGCTTGGCCCAGGCGGCGGTGGAGCAATCCCACGATGCCAATGGCATCATCTGGCCGGTGGCCATTGCCCCCTATCATGTGGTGGTGGTAGTGCCCAACATCTCCGACCTCGAGCAGATGAGCGTGGCAGAGAAACTGGTGCAGGATCTCGCTACTGCCGGCATCGAGACCCTCTGGGATGACCGGGACGAGCGGGCCGGGGTGAAATTCAAAGATGCGGATCTGATCGGGATCCCCTATCGCCTCACCACGGGGCGCAGCCTCAAACAAGGCAAGGTGGAACTCAGCGAGCGGGCCAGCGGCCAAGCCACGGAAATTCCCATTGAAGAAGTGGTGACCACCCTGAAAGAGCGGATTGAAGCAGCCCTAGCTGTGCCGGACTGAGCGTGGCTTCTCCTGAACCCGATGCTGAACATCTCCATTCTTAAAGAAGACGAATCCTATACTTTTCGCTCTTATTTTGAGATGCCCTACGAGCCGGATGAAATCTTGGCTCAGTTTGGCTATCGACTGGAAATTGGGGAGTGGACATGGCCTGTTGCCCCTGCGCCGCCGCAAACCCCAGTTTTGAAAGATCGGATCCGACAATTGTTACCTTTGGTTAGCTTCACCAGCGAAACAGCGCGGCGGGAATTGCTGGTGGCTCCTGTGCTGACCGAAGTGGCTCTCCATTGTCGAGTTCCTTTGCGGCTGGAGTATCCCCTGATGGTCAACAATTGGTTGGAGGGCAGCCTCGATTATCTGTTGCGAGGGAAGAACATCCTGCTGGTGGTTGAAGCTAAAAAGGACGATCTAACGCGGGCCTTTGTGCAAATGGCTGTAGAAATGATTGCCCTGGCGCAGGTGGAGCAGCAGGCTCAGATCTACGGTGCAGTGACGATGGGGTCTATCTGGCAGTTCGGACAAATTCTTGCCCATCAGCAGATGATCAAACAAGACTTAACGCTGTATCGAGTACCTGAGGAGCTGGAAACCATTGCCGGCATTCTCACTGCCATGGTCAGCAACCCTAGCCAATCGTGAATTAAAAGCGTGAATTAAAAGTAAGTCATGGATCGAAAAACAGTCTGGTTTGCCCTGAAGTTGATGCTGGCTGCCGCCGGAATCAGCATAGCCATCAAATATGGTGGCCCTTACTTGGCCTTGCCGGAGCAAATGCCGGTGGTGGTCGGGATGATCGTTTTGCCCACCTTGATCATGGCCGGGATCCTGTGGCGCTGGCAAATGCAGTCTCCTCTATCCAAAACTCCCCTACAAGCCGGCAAGGGATCCCTGGGAATTGAAGATGATAGAGCCTTCACCCCCAGCCCTTCTCCCAGGGGAGAGAGGGAAGTCTGAACTGCTGGACATGCCAGGATTTCCAGATCCCCTGATGGGTGGGGGGAAGTCTATCGGGATGGGCTGGGATCCCTTGAACCCCTACTGCTGGGTAAGGCGCAAGGTTACCGTTGGGCTGGTTTGGTTGCCGGAAGTGGCCGTGAGATTCACCTGATACACCGTGCCAGAGGCCGGAATGGGAGGCCGAACGGTGATGGTGAAACGGCCCTGGGCATCTGCCTGCACAGTTTGGTTGGTCACGGTCTGTTGGGCGCTGATGATGCCGCCCAGAGAGGTCGAAGCCGTTACATTCACCCGCACCGAAGCATTGGGAGCTGTAGTGCCCTGCAGCGTAAACGAAGAGCCGGAAACCCGATCCCCATCCTGCAGGTTGGTGATCTGAGGCAAGAGGGGGCTGGGGGCGCTGACTGTAGCGGAAACCTCTTGGGTGGTCAGCCGCTGGATGCCCCCGGTGGCCCCTTCGATCAGGCGGGCCGGTTGTTCGGCGGTCATGAAGCGCACTTGGCCGCCATTTTCCAAGCGGGCGACGACGATCCCCTCACGGGTGGTATCTTTCGCCTCGATTAGGGCATTCACCACATAGGTGCCGCTGGAAACTTCCTGAGCCGGCAGGGTTTGCACTTGCCGTCCATCTTGGATGAGGTAAACCGTCACCCGGCTGGAAGGAGTGCCTTTGACGGTAACCAGCAGGATTTCCCCGGCTGCCAAGGGGCGACTGCCGGCATTGTGATCCACCAGGTCGATGGAAGCGCGGACAGGGCTACCCACGGTGAAGCTCCAGGTCACGCGGCG
The DNA here is from genome assembly GCF_047461775.1 of Synechococcus sp. R6-5. Classification (NCBI taxonomy): domain Bacteria; kingdom Bacillati; phylum Cyanobacteriota; class Cyanophyceae; order Synechococcales; family Synechococcaceae; genus Synechococcus; species Synechococcus sp. R6-5. Next base: position 10,348 of record NZ_JANSHV010000149.1, on the reverse strand, counting down.
GGTCACCCCCTGGGTATTGGTGAACTCCAGCAAGACTTCCCGACGCCCCGGCGGCAGAGGTTGGGCAGGGCGATAGGTGAAGAAATCTCGGGTGATCACCGACTGGGACGTGACGTCTTGGCCATCCAGGAAAACCCTCACCGTTTCCGGACGCACGCTGACGCCATCTTGGCTGCGAAAAGAAGCCGAGATTGGCGAGGTGGGCTCAACATTGGTGGCCGCTTGAGCTGGGCTGGGATCCGTAATTTGCTGAGCCCTTGCAGGCAAGCTCGACAACCCCACAACCGCAGCACCGATCACCAAGGCCCGGGGAAACCAGGAATACAAGTTATCGCTCATGAGACCATCCGCAAGAAAAAATATAGAGTACAGGCGGACCGCACAGGCAAACAGAGTCCAGGAGAATATCGGCCTCGATATCCTGTTCGCATCCTGTCACAGGGGATGGCCCCTGTCGATACGCCTAAACCTCTGATTGGCTCCCCAATAGAGTCAATTCCAACGTCAAAACCGGGCAAAGTCAACTGCCATCTGCCGTGCCGGATCCCATGTCCATCCTGGCAAAATCCAGAAGATGACTGTAGGTGAGGATGTAAGGGATCCCTTTGATCAACTAACTTGTGTCGTGACCGCCGATCGCCGATCGATTTATGTCAGTTTATTGATATCAATTCACAAAAATAGCCCCTGTCTCTTGCAGATCGAGGCAATGATCGCCGGAGACATCGTTGACCAGCCGCACCTCTACGGTGATCACATTCAAGGGATTCACGCTCACCTGGTAGCCCACAGGAGCCAACATCGGCGTGTTGATGGCCATGCAGTTGGGGATCAGCAGGTTGCTCAGGCGCAACGTTTCGCCGGCAGGCAGTTCCGAGACTTTCTGGCGGGGATCGGTAAAGCCGTATTCCAAAGGCAGACCTGTGCGATTGCGGATCACCAGCTCGGCAGGTAGGTTGGGGTTAAAGCGGGCTACCGGGCGATCGAAGACCGATTGATCGACACCCACAGGCAGGCGCGGCAACGGCACTGTCTGAAAGGTAGGCTGAGCGGCAACCCAGAGGGATCCCTGCAACAACCCTCCGCCAACCCAGCCGCCCAGCAGAGTCGCCAACGTCAAAACCATTCTTTTGCTCCGTTCTGCATAGCTCATGGCTTTCGCCTCAGGATGTGCTTCCAGACTGGTGGGAGTTGGATCCCTTGCCTGCTTGTATTGTTCCCAAAAACGGCTGGCCGGGCCAGATGGCTGCTGTTTTTTCCAGGGTATGCCCCAACCAGCTAAGATCCCGTGGGGGGGGAAGTTAAGTTAGAGTTGGCAATGCAAAGGGAGGCATGGCCATGCCAGCAGAACCGAAAAAGTCGGAGAAAAACTTCTCGTGGAAGGGCAGTGCCGACGCGGGCCGGGCGCTGACGATTTTGGCTGCCGTGGGAGCCGCGGTGATTTTACTGGCGGGGTTCCTACAGTAGGCAAACAGTAGGCAAAGCTGTTTGTGTCTGCAGCCGGCACAAGCACCTCAGCACGGCGGCGGAAGCCAAAGTTTCTTCTTCAAGGCGATTTCAAGGCGATGGTGGCAGCCTGCTCGACTTCCAACTTGCCTTCAAGGATCATCCCCGCCATGGTTGAAGATGTCCTCAAGGCAAAGGTGTTGTCTGCGGGGCAGGAAGCCGCCCTCGACTGCGTTCTCCGCCATGGCTGCCCTACAGAAAGAAGCAGATCCGGATGCTTTGGAAGTCCTGCTGATTGGTTGATGCGAGGTTCGCTACGCCTGTCCGGGTCACGCCGCTGGGCAGCAGGCTCAACAGGGAAAAAAGCCCAGCAGAGAAGGGATCCCTGCTGAGCCCCTTGAAAGCGCCGAGGAAGGGGTAAAGTGCCCTCAGCCCAGCAGCCGGCGGGCAGTGTTGAGCACGTTTTCCACCGTGAAGCCGAACTTCTCCATGCACACCGGGCCGGGGGCAGAGGCGCCAAAGCGATCGATGCCAATGGCCACCCCCTCAAACCCCAGGTACTTGTGCCAGCCGAAGGTGCAGCCTGCCTCGACGGAGACGCGCTTAGTGACGTTGGGGGGCAGAACGGAATCGCGGTAGCTCTGGGGCTGGGCCTCAAACAGCTCCATACAGGGCATAGAGACCACCCGCACGGCCCGGCCTTCCTGCTTCAGTTGGGCGGCAGCTTTCACCGCCAGCTCCAGTTCAGAGCCGGTGGCGATCAAGATCAGCTCTGGGTTGGGGGCATCCACCACCACATAGGCCCCTTTGGCTACGCCTTCAATGGAGGTGCCTTCCACCGGGTTGACCGCCTGCCGGGTGAACACCAGCACAGAAGGGGTGGTCTTGGCTTCTAGGGCCACCTGGTAAGATCCCACCGTTTCGCGGGCATCCGCTGGGCGCAGCACATAGAGGTTGGGGATAGCCCGTAGGGAAGCCAGTGTCTCAATGGGCTGGTGAGTGGGGCCATCTTCCCCCAAGGCGACGGAGTCGTGGGTCATGACGTGCAGCACCCGCACCTGCGAGAGGGCGGACAGGCGGATGGCAGGCCGCATGTAGTCGGTGAAGATCAAAAAGGTGGCGTCGTAAGGGATGAGACCTCCATGAAGCGCCATGCCGTTGGCGATGGCTCCCATGCCGTGTTCCCGCACCCCAAAGCGGAAGTTACGCCCCTCGTAAGAGCCGGCCTGAAACTCTGGGATCCCCTTTAGATAAGTCATGTTGGAGTGGGCGAGATCTGCGGATCCCCCCAGCAGTTCCGGCACGGCCTTGGCCAAGGCATTCAGACACAACTTGGAGAGGTTGCGGGTGGATTCTCTGCCGGTTTCGGCAATGGGGGCCAGCGCTTCTTTCCAGCCCACCGGCAGCTCCCCGGCCATGATGCGCTTGAACTCGGCGGCCTCTTCGGGGTAAGCCTTCTCGTAGGCGGCGAAGCGCTCGTTCCACTCGGCCTCGGCCTTGGCCCCTTTTTCGATGGCCTGGCGGAAGTGGGCCAGCACCTCGTCGGGAATGTAAAACTCCGGCTCCAGAGGCCAACCCAGGTTTTGTTTGGTGAGCTTCACCTCTTCCGGCCCCAGGGGTGCCCCATGGACGCTCTCGCTGCCGGCCTTGTTGGGGGATCCGTAGCCGATGGTGGTCTCGACAATGATCAAAGAAGGCTTGTTGGTGACTTCCTTGGCTTTTTGGATGGCCTCGGCGATCCCTTTCAAGTCGTGGTTGCCATCCTCTACTTTTTGCACATGCCAGCCGTAGGCTTCATAGCGTTTGCCCACATCTTCCGTAAAGGCGATTTCCGTTCTGCCGTCGATGGAGATGTGGTTGCTGTCGTAGAGCATGATCAGCTTGCCCAGTTGCAGGTGGCCGGCCAAAGAAGCTGCTTCGGAAGCCACCCCCTCCATGTTGCAGCCATCCCCCAAGATCACGTAGGTGTAGTGATCCACAATGGTGTGGCCGGGCTTGTTGAAGCGGGCGGCCAGATGGGCCTCGGCAATGGCCAGCCCAACCGCGTTACCCACCCCTTGCCCCAGCGGGCCGGTGGTGACCTCTACCCCCGGAGTTTCAAAGTTTTCCGGGTGGCCGGGGGTTTTGGATCCCCACTGGCGAAACTGCTTGATGTCCTCTAGGCTCACATCAAAGCCGGTCAGGTGCAGCAGCGCGTACTGCAGCATGCAGCCGTGCCCCGCCGAGAGCACAAAGCGATCCCGATCCACCCACTTGGGGTTGCGGGGGTTGAACTTCATGAACTGCTGCCACAACACATAGGCCATGGGTGCTGCTCCCATCGGTAGGCCGGGGTGGCCGGAGTTGGCCTTCTGAACAGCATCCACCGCCAAAAAGCGAATCGTGTTGATGGCAAGTTGTTCCAGAGAGGGAGGAGCAGCAACAACCATGTGGGATCCCTATCGCTCGACATTTGCTTTCCAGTATGCCGTGTTTTGGGTCTTGCTTCCGAGGCGCTAGAGATCAATTGGGCCGGGAAATTGGCTTTGTCCAAATTCCAACGGGGCCAAATGGCAGGCTAAGCTGAGTGATACCGTCGCTGCTGTTTTGTGTTGGAGCACTTCTTTGACTGTTGTTTCTTCTTCTCCTGGCGGCAAACCCTCCTGGCTGCGGGCCAAGGCCCCTCAACGGGTGGGATCCGTCAAACAACTGCTGCGGGACTTGGGCCTAAACACGGTTTGCGAAGAGGCTTCCTGTCCCAACCTGGGGGAGTGTTTTGCCAACGGCACCGCCACCTTTTTGATCATGGGCCCGGCCTGTACCCGCGCCTGCCCCTACTGCGATATCGACTTCACCAAACGCCCTCTGCCCCTGGATGCCACTGAACCCCTGCGGGTGGCAGAAGCAGTGGAACGCTTGGGATTGCGCCATGCGGTGATTACGTCGGTGAATCGGGACGACCTGCCCGATGGGGGAGCCAGCCAGTTTGTGGCCTGCATTGCGGAAATCCGCCGCCGCATGCCCCAGACCACCATCGAGGTCTTGATCCCAGACCTATGTGGTAACTGGCAGGCGCTGCAGCAGATCTTGGCCGCCCGACCGACGGTGCTCAACCACAATACCGAAACGGTGCCCCGCCTCTATCGCCGTGTACGCCCGCAAGGGAACTACGAGCGCTCCCTCAAACTGTTGGAGTTGGCACGGCAATGGGATCCCGGCTTGTACACCAAGTCGGGGGTGATGTTGGGTCTGGGAGAGACAGCCGAGGAGATCTTGCAGGTGATGCGGGATCTGCGCCGGGTGGGTTGTGACATCCTCACGCTCGGCCAATACCTGGCGCCCAGCCCCAAACACCTGCCGGTGGAGCGCTACGTTCCCCCCGAAGAGTTCGACCATTGGCGACGGGTGGGAGAGGAACTGGGCTTTTTGCAGGTGGTGTCTTCGCCCCTAACCCGCAGCTCCTACCATGCCGAGGCTGTGCAAGAGTTGATGCAGCGCTTTCCCAGGAGGAGCTCCTGAGCGCTGGGGCCTCGCCGGCTGCCCGACCTTGTGGGTTGCGCGAGAGAAGAAACCTACTCTGAGATTGGCTCAAGGCCGGGTTTCAGGGCGGCTACAACGTCAGGGATCCCACCTTGTGCTCTATGAGCTGCGCCAGATCTTGCAGGAAGGCCGCTGCATGGGCGCCGTAGATGACACGGTGATCGCAGGTGAGGTTCACCTGCATTTGGGAACGGATGGAAATGGCTTTTTCCGGCGTCGCCACCACCGTGGGGCGAGCAGCGCCAACGGCCAAAATGGCCCCTTGGCCAGGCGGCAAAATGGCGTCGAAGCGATCCACCCCAAACATGCCCAGGTTGGAGAGGGTGAAGGTGCCGCTGGTGTACTCCTCTGGCTGCAGTTGCTTACGCCGCGCCCGCTCCACCAGATCCTTCCAACGGCGGGAGATCTCGTACAGATCGAGCCGGTTGGCCTGCTTCAAGACAGGAGTGATCAGCCCGCCATCCTCCATGGCCACCGCCACCGCGATGTTGATATCGGCTTTGTAGTGGATCCCGCCTTCTGTGTAGCTGGCATTCAGAAGGGGGTGCTTCTCCAGGGTCATGGCCACGGCTTTGACCAAGAGGGCCGTCAGGGTGACTCCTTTGGGCTTCACCTGTTGGTAGAGGTGATCCAGGCTATCGGTGGTGATGGTGTAGCCCACGTGGAACACCGGCACGCCAAGGCTGGCGTTCATATTGCGCACCACCGCCGCTTGTAAAGTGCTGAGGGGAACCGTTTCTCCCAAGGGGACAGCCACAGGAGTTGGAGGCGCGGGGGCTGGAGCAGAGGGGGCAGCCACTGCAGGAGCGGAAAGGGCCGCAGCTCGCTCCACGTCTTCAGCGACGATGCGACCATTGGGGCCGGAGCCGCGCACGGTGCGCAGATCGATCCCCAGGCTTTCCGCCAATTTTTTCGCCCGCGGGGAAGCCACGATCCGCTGGGATCCGGCGCCATCCGATCCATTTGGCAGTGTAGAGGTGGGGGTTGCCGCAGGGGCAGGACTTGTCGGCTGAGCTGCAGAGGCGCGGTCTGCGCTAGGTGGAGCCGCAGGGGTAACGCCAGCAGCGAGGGCTTTGGCTTTTTCCTGAGCTTGGGCCACTTCCGCTTCGCTTTCGGCAATCAGGGCAATGGGGGCGCCCACCGGGGCTGATTCCCCTGCCGGCACCAGGATACTGGCCAGGATGCCGCTGTGGAAGGACTCCACATCCATGTCCGCTTTGTCCGACTCCACCACCAGGATGTTTTCTCCCTTCTCCACCCGGTCGCCGGGGTTTTTCAGCCAGGTGACGATCTTGCCCGTTTCCATGGTGGAGCTGAGGGCCGGCATGGAGAATTCGTGGATCATCGATGGGGATGGGAACACAGTAGAAGAGATTGTAACTCAGGAGACGGGATCCCCGCGCACGTCTCTGGGCCGGCTTTGGGCTCACCGGGCGCCAGCCGCTTCTGCTTCGGCCACCACCAGCAGGGTTTTCAACAGGGAATCGGGGTTGAGGCTGATGGAATCGATCCCCGCCTGCACCAGGAAGCGGGCGAAGTCGGGGTAGTCGCTGGGGGCCTGCCCGCAGATGCCGATCTTGCGGCCATGGCTTTTCACCGTCTGGATTACCTGGGCGATCATCCGCCTGACGGCCTCGTTGCGCTCGTCAAAAAGGTGGGCCACCAGGGCTGAGTCGCGATCCAGGCCCAGAGTGAGCTGGGTGAGGTCGTTGGAGCCGATGGAGAAGCCGTCGAAGATCTGGCAGAACTCGTCGGCCAGGATGACGTTGCTGGGCAATTCGCACATCACGTACACCTGCAGGCCGTTTTCTTCCCGCACCAGGCCGTGGCGGGCCATCTCCTCCAGCACCCTGTGTCCCTCTTCCGGCGTGCGGCAGAAGGGGATCATCAAGATGACGTTGGTCAGGCCCATCTCATCCCGCACCCGTTTCATGGCCCGACACTCCAAGGCAAAGCCCTCACGGTAGCGGGGATCCGTGTAGCGGGAAGCCCCCCGCCAGCCGATCATGGGGTTTTCCTCGTGGGGCTCGTATCGGGATCCCCCCAACAGGTGGGCATATTCGTTGCTCTTGAAATCCGACAGCCGCACGATCACCGGCTTGGGGTAAAAGGCGGCAGCAATGGTGGCCACCCCCTGGGCCAGCTTGTCCACAAAGTACTCCGGCTTGTCGGCATACTGGGCGGTCAGCTCCGCCAGGCGCGGCTCCTCTTTCACCGCCTGCTCGTAGTTGAGCAAAGCCAGCGGGTGGACCTGAATGTGGTTGGCAATGATGAACTCCAGCCGCGCCAGCCCCACGCCATCGCAAGGGATCCCGCTGAGGCCGAAGGCTTTTTCTGGGTTGCCCACATTCATCATCAGCTGGGTGCGGGGACGAGGCAGCTCCTCCAGCGGGATCTCCGTCACCTCATAGGGCAACAGGCCCGGGTAGACCCGCCCTTCTTCCCCTTCAGCGCAGGAGACGGTGATGGGCTCGCCGGAGCGGAGCACCTGGGTGGCGTTGCCGCAGCCGACAATGGCCGGGATCCCCAGCTCGCGGGCGATGATGGCCGCATGACAGGTTCTGCCCCCCTGGTTGGTGACGATGGCGCTGGCCTTTTTCATGATGGGCTCCCAGTCGGGATCCGTCTTCTCGGTCACCAGCACCTCTCCGGCTTGGAACTGATCCGAACGGCGCACGTCTAAGATAAGGCGGGCTGTACCCTGACCGATGGCCTCGCCCACCGCCCGTCCCCGCACCAGAGGTTCGGGCCGCGCCTCCGGCTGGGTGAAGCGATAGGTTGTTAGCCGGTTAGCCACTTTTTGCGATTGCACCGTTTCAGGGCGGGCCTGCACGATAAACAGCTCGCCGGTGAGGCCATCTTTGGCCCACTCGATGTCCATCGGCGTGAAATGGCCCCGCTGCGCCGAGTAGTGCTCCTCAATAAGGCAGGCCCACCGAGCCAATTTGAGGATTTCCTCATCCCTGAGAGCGTATTGCCTGCGCAGGCTTTCGGGGACAGCCACGTTTTTGGTGGAACGGGATCCCTCCTCGTCGTAGACCAGCTTCAGGGCCTTGCTGCCCAGCTTGCGGGAGAGAATGGGGCGCAAGCCCTGCTTCAGGGTGGGCTTGAAGACCACATACTCGTCGGGGTTGACGATCCCTTGCACCACGTTTTCCCCCAGGCCGTAGGCGGCGGTGATCAGCACCGCATCTTTAAAGCCGGTTTCTGGGTCGATGGAGAACATCACCCCCGAGCAAGCCAGATCCGAGCGCACCATCTTCTGCACCCCCACCGAGAGGGCTACTTGAAAATGGTCAAAGCCCTTGATCTGGCGGTAGGAGATGGCCCGGTCGGTAAACAAGCTGGCAAAACAGTGGTGACAGGCATTGAGCACTGCCCGCACTCCACGCACGTTCAGGTAGGTCTCCTGCTGGCCGGCAAAGCTGGCATCCGGCAAGTCTTCTGCCGTGGCACTGGAGCGCACCGCCACATCGGTGTCGGGGCCGTAGCGCTCGCACAGCTTTTGGTAGGCTTCGGCGATGGCCTGCTCTAGCTGAGGGGGGAAGGGAGTTTGCAAGATCAAGGTGCGGGCAGCCTTGCCCCGCTCGCGCAAATTTTGGACATTCTCAATGTCTAAGTCTTTGAAAATCTCCTGCAACTTCTCCTCTAGGCCCGCAGAGGCGATGAACTGGCGATACGCATGGGCGGTGGTGGCAAATCCTGTCGGCACCTGGATCCCCTTTGAGGTGAGCTGCTGCAGCATTTCTCCCAAGGAGGCGTTTTTCCCGCCCACCTGGGCAACGTCCCGCAGCCCCACCTCCGTCAGGGGCAAGACCAAAGGCGGCTCTGAGCCAAGCTGGGGTTGAGAGGGTTGCTGAAGCTGGGATCCCCTGGTTGCTCCATCCGACATGTCTTACCTCCTTCTTAGATCCATTGAGCGATCCATTGAGCCAACGCCAATTGCTGGGGTGTGCTGTGTTGTCGGCTTGGGATCGCTCCCGGCTCTCCTATGCCAACACTCGGCCCAACTCATTCTTGGTGGGCCATAGCCTCACTCTAGTCAGGATTTTCTGCCCCTTAAAATTGCCCAGGGATCCCCCCAAGAAGGCTTAGAAGGCGATGAGACAAGGCAGATCCCCCCACCACCTGCCTGCGGAAGTTGCTGCAAATCTTCGACCTTTTTTACTCAGTGCAAAAGTAGCCGGGCTGCCACAATGGTCAAAGAAGGCAATTTGGGCAACAACGGCATGGAGGGCCACAAGGAGGCTGCAGCAGACATTCGCCAGATCAGGGTGACGGAAAAACAGCAGGGCTTGCGGCTGGATCGAGGATTGGCAGAGCAACTGCCGGAGCTGTCGCGGTCGCGCCTGCAGCAGCTTATCCGCCAGGGCCAGGTTTGGCTCAATGGGCAGCCCTGCCGGGATAAGGATCGCGCCTTGCAAGCTGGGGATGAAGTCGAGGTGCGGATCCCGCCAGCCACCCCGACTGCCCTGCAGCCGGAGCCGATCCCCTTGGACATTCTTTACGAAGATGACGATTTGCTTGTGATCAACAAGCCCCGCGGTTTGGTGGTGCACCCCGCCCCCGGCCACGCCAGTGGCACCCTGGTGCACGCCCTGCTGGCCCACTGCCCCCATCTTTCAGGCATCAACGGCGAGCTGCGTCCAGGTATTGTCCATCGCCTTGACAAAGACACCACTGGTGCCCTGGTGATTGCCAAACACGATCAGGCCCACCAGCACCTACAAGCCCAGATCCAGGCCAAAACCGCCCGGCGCATCTACTTGGGGGTGGTGTTTGGCCGGCCGGCCCAAAGCCAAGGCACCGTCTCTGCCCCCATTGGGAGGCACCCGGTGGATCGGCAGAAAATGGCCGTCCTGACCCCTGGCCAAGGGCGAGTGGCGGTAACCCACTGGCAAGTGTTGGAGCGGCTGGGCAACTACACCCTGATGCAGTTTGAGCTGGAGACCGGGCGCACCCATCAAATTCGGGTGCATGCTGCCCACATGCGCCTACCCATTGTCGGGGATCCCCTCTACACCCAGAGCAAAACCAGCCCTGTTAAGCTGGGCGGCCAAGCTCTCCATGCCTGGAAGCTCTCCTTTGTTCACCCGCGCACAGGCCAGCCGCTGCAGTTTACCGCTCCCCTGCCGGAGGAGTTTGAGCGGCTCTTGCGGCAGTTGCGCAGCCAGGCGGGCTAGGCAGCCTCTGGGGTTTCCCCCTTGCTTTGCCTGGTCATTGCAAACGGCTGTGGAACAGCTGGTTGGTTGATCCCCAGCTCCCCTCGCCCGCAAGGGGTGAGGGTCAGCGGCGAAGGGTCTTCATCTTGTTTGAAACGAGTATGCCCAGTTGTCCCCACACCCGTGGGGGTGAGCGGCAGAGCATGCCTCTAACCCCCAAA